>JALFIB010000258.1 GCA_022776305.1 Lachnospiraceae bacterium | reverse complement strand
TTTTTAAAACCCGGTATCACCCGTCAAGAACGTGAAGAATACCGTGAGCTTCTGAAGATCCTTGGTCTTGGCCTTGAAGACCGCCTTACCTCAAAGGTAGGCCTTCTCTCTGGAGGACAGCGTCAGGCTCTGACCCTTCTGATGGCCACACTCCAAAAACCAAAGCTGCTGCTGCTGGACGAGCACACTGCTGCCCTTGACCCGAAAACAGCTGCAAAAGTTTTGGAGATTACAGAGACGATTGTAAACCGTGACCACCTGACTACTTTGATGATCACCCACAATATGAAGGATGCCATTAAACACGGCAACCGCCTAATCATGATGATGGATGGAAAGATCATCCTCGACATTGAAGGGGAAGAGAAAAAGAAACTGACTGTCCGCGATTTGCTGGATCAGTTCGAACGTGCAAGCGGAGAGCAGTTTGCAAATGACTCAGCACTTCTGGGGTAAGTCATTTAGTACTGAACAGTTTCAAAATCTGTTATAAAAAATAGTTTTAATAGCATATGAAATACGAACACCGATGGATAAGGAGAAAGCTACTCCAAACCCATCGGTGTTTTTATTTACTCGTTTTGTTTCGTATTCGTTTTTTTACTTTTTTCTACTCGTTTTATTTTTTATCCGTTTTTTCCATTTATCTTCTTTCCTACTCGTTTTCCGCTTACTCATCTTCCCAGAACAACTCGTCCAGTGTTTTCCCCAGCACACGGCAGATAGCGAGACAAAGCTTGATGGTAGGATTGTAATCGCCCTTTTCTATGGCATTGATCGTCTGCCTCGACACATGAACGGCATCCGCCAGATCTTTCTGAGACATATCGAGCAATGCTCTTGCCGCTTTCAGTTTAAGATTCTTCATAAGTCACTCCTCAAATTCCTCCTGCCCTTTTGCAGTTGCTCTCTCCTTAACCGCTAAAACAAAAATGCCTCATAATTTTATTTTCCCTTTGAGAATGAATTCTTAGCTATTGCATAATGAAAAACAATACACTGTATACACTAACGTAAAAAAGGCACTTGGCTCTGTAACCATGTGCCTTCATCATACTTTTTGCAACTGGCTACCATACTGTATTTCAGGTCCTATAGCTTTGCGTCATACTCTTTCGGGTATTTTGCCTAATCTCATTTTTCATTTTGCACTAATTCAGGATTATCTCTAACCACGTGCAATCTTCCAATTTATAGTATACTCCCCCATCTACAGGAAATCAAGGATTAAACCAAATAATACTAGAAATAAGATGTCTCTTATGGAACTTTATTCTCACTCACACATGAGTACATTTCGGATCCTCCGTGTTGTTGTGATCGTACCTCCCTCTTTCCGCTGCTGCATCAAAAGGATCGTCATATCTTTTTCTGGGATGTTTGCGAAGTAACAGCCCAACCAGCCATCCCAGCCGTATTCACCTTTGCAGCCAACGATGCTGGCCTGCCCCGGATTTCTCAGGATACGAAGCAAATGGGAATACGTATGGCCGTGAAGGCCCACCCAGTCTCGGTAAGATTTTTGCTGGTCAGGTGTCAAATCTCCTGACGTCATAAAACGCACCGTGGCAGGAGACATGATCTTAACATCTCCCAAACTGCCCATATTCAGCAGCATCTGTGCAAATTTATAGTAATCGTCTATAGTAGAAACCAATCCTGCCCCACCAGATTCAAAGGCAGGAGGCTTATCCATCTTATTTGATATAATCAGATGGTTTCCATTATAGGGTACGACCTTTCCTTTTCCTGTAGATTCATAGACTTTCACAAGGCGATGGCGTTTTTCCTCCGGTACCCAAAAACCGGTGTCCTCCATTCCGAGAGGCTCAAATAGATTTCTGCGCAAGAATTCTCCAAAAGGCATTCCGGAAGCAATCTCAATTACGGCTCCCAACACATCTGCAGATAAGCCGTAAAACCAGGAAGAATCCGGTTCAAATGCAAGAGGCACGGTACCCAGATGTCTGGCAAGCTCCACGGTGGAGACAGCGTTTTCTGTATTCATTTTCTGAATGCAGCTTCCTATGTACTTCAAGATCATCCTGCCGGACAAGGTTTCTGTGTCACCGTAAGTAAGCCCTGACGTCATGTCCAACAGGTTCTGAACCGTCATCACCTTGTCTGTTGGCAAAATCTCACCATTTACATCTACTGTCAGTTTTTCATATTCCGGGAAAAAATCTGATACAGGCTGGGCAAAATCAAGCATTCCTCTCTCCAACAGGATCATAGCTGCGGCAGAGGTAATGGGTTTTGTCATGGAATACATCCGGAAAATGGAATCCCTTTTCATCGGCTTCCCCTGTTCAATATCCGCATAACCCCGCGTTTCGAAAAAGACTTCTTCTCCTTTTTCCCAAATACCAAGGCTCATACCTGCTGAAGTCCCATCCGTGACTGCTTCCTCCATCAGTTCCTGTATCCGTTGCTTCGTCTGTTCTTTCATATTTAATCCCCCAAAAAGTCATTTCATCAGCATTATAAGTTTTCTTCCACCTTTATTTTCAGCACTACTTTTCGGTAAGTCCCCGGTCCATCCAGTTCCCTGCAGGGCATATGTCCATCATGAGGTAGTACAAGGTAAAACATCCCTTTTTCAATTCTTGCCGGCTGGCCTGCCTTCTCATAAAAAATAATATCTGCTTCTTCCTTATAAGGCACAGCTTCCGTTAATCCTTTAATATCCGTATAATATACGGTCTCTCCGCCATCCAGCATGATCTGCACATCCATATATTTTCGATGAGCCTCTACTTTTCCGTCCTCATAGGGCATGGTATCCCCTTCCTGAACCATTGCAAATACAGTTCCTGCCGGAAGCCCATCATACTCATATCTTCCCACCGGTTTATCAGCCAGACTGAGGGCAAACTCCATGGCCTCTTTAAATTCAGGCACAAGCCCATTATAACATGCACTTCTTTCAATCTTATCAACGATCATTTCTTAATCCTCCCTACTGGTTTCATAATAATTTGTATTTACTGAACAGCATTTTTTCCAGATGAAACAAACACCTGCCTTTTTTCGGAAGCTTTTTGTTTCAAAAACACGCGGAGTCATTTCTCTGGTATAAAAAAGAGGCTGCCGATGGCCACTTTTCCACGACAACCTCTTGTTATTTTTATTAACCTACATATCCCATGAGCATCTTTGGCAGGAACAGAACTACATCAGGAATATATGTAATCACGGCAAGAACGAGCAGCATTGTAACCAAAGGCGCCCATATTTCCTTTATGACATCCTTCAGCGGCGTACCTGAGATACCACTGGTGATAAACAAAAGCATACCAAACGGCGGTGTGGAAAGACCGATCATCATGTTGAAGATAACAACAAGACCAAAGTGAACAAGGTCAATACCAAATGCCTTTGCAATCGGAAGAAGGATCGGGATAAATACAACCTGAATAACGGATGTATCGATGAACATACCGAGAATCAGGATGGAAATATTTACGATCAACAGGAAGATATACTTATTATCTGTAAGACCTGTGATCCAGGTTGCTACTGTAGTAGCTACCTGCTCTTTTGCTACGATGTAAGAAATAGTCGTAGCTGCACCAATCATGATGGAAGTAGTTCCTGTAGCTTTTACTGTATCGATAAGAACCTGTTTAAATCCGTCCCATTTCAGTACACGGTAACCAAATACAGCTACGATCAAAGCGTACAGACCAGCAACAGCACCTGCCTCAGTCGGTGTCATAACACCTGTGTAGATACCTACCAGAAGGATAACAGGAGTCAGGATGGCCGGGATCGCATTGATGGTGTATTTCAGGAAAGCTTTGATGTTTACTTTCTCACTGATGGGATAATTCCTCTTGTGAGCCACGATCATGATATAGATCATAAGGGCAATGGCAAGAAGGATACCAGGAACCATACCGCCCATGAAGAGGGCACCTACCGATGCTCCTGAAAGCATGGAGTAAATAACCATGGGGATACTCGGTGGGAAGATCGGACCGATGGTAGCAGATGCTGCAGTAACAGCACAGCTGAATCCGTCATCATAACCTTCTGCTCTCATGGCGTCGATTTCCATTTTTCCAAGTCCGCTGGCATCAGCGATAGCGGAACCTGTCATTCCTGAAAATACCAGAGATGCAAGTACGTTTACGTGGCCAAGTCCGCCCTTAAAACGTCCTACAAAGCCCATAGCAAAACCGAATACTTTTTCAGTAACTTTTCCACTGTTCATTACGTTTGCCGCAAAAATAAACAGTGGAACTGCAATGATGGTATAGTTTGTATAGAATGTCTTTAATGTCTGCTGAGCAACCATTTTGGGGCTCTCACCTGATACTAAAAAGTAAAATACACAGGCTGTCATCATACCCATAGGAATCGGCATACGCAGAATAAAGATTAATACAAAGATTAATAAAAATATTAATAAAGCTGTACTTAAATGCATTATTTCTCTGCCTCCTTCTTCATAGCCTCTTCCTGAGCATTAGCGGCTTCAATCGCCTCCTGTGTCTCATTCTTGGTCTCATCCAACATCTTCTGGACTGCAGCTTCTCCGCCGATACCGGTAATGACTTTGATCTCAAGCCACATATCAGAAAGGATATAGAGCAGGATAATGATCATGAATAAAATAAATGGTGCATAAACCACATTCAGTCCAATCTTAAATACACTGGTAACCTGAATCTTCATCTGGCCGATCATCTGGCATGCCGGAACGAACATTACGATAAATGCAATGGCCATCAGCAGGTTGCCGAGAAAACCGCAGATTGCTTTTCCTTTTACAGGAAGCTTGTCATAGACAAGGGTAAAGGTTACGTGGGAACGGTCTCTGTATGCATAACATGCACCCAAAACTACCATCCAAAGATATCCGATAACCGTCACTTCATATGCCCACGGAACCGGATTATTAAATACATATCTGGCTACGATCTGGATAACGAAAACACAGAACATAACTAAAAATGATGCGATCGGGATATATAATTCCACACAATTCTGGAGAAATTTTCCGACTTTTTTCAGTCCTTCCATTGTGAAACTCCTTCCATTTTCAGCATTCTCACAAAACCGGCATTTTAAGATCACTTAGAATGGATGATCCCGAAATGCCCCTCAAATAAAAGCCCCCGCAACACAGGCCATACGCAAAACCGCAATGCGGCCTATGATACGGGGGACACTCTCATCAAATCACTTGTAAAACTCTATAATTTGTATAATTATTCTGTCTCAGCTTCAGCGCCGCCTACGAACTGTGCACCGATCTCTGCAACTTTGTCATACATATCCATATCCCAGTCTGCAGAAATGTCGTTGTCCAGATAGTAGTTCAGTACGTGATCCTGGAATGTCGGGATGTCAGCTTCGTAGATAGAAAGTCCCTGCTCCTCGAAGAAGGATACAAGATCAGCTTCTTTCTGGAGGTTTGTTGTATCGCAGTAATCTCTACCAGCTTCGATACCCTGAAGGATGATATCCTTCTGAGCGTCTGTTAAGGATTCCCATTTAGCTGTGTTGATTGCCGGCCATACGGAGTCTACAAGGTGGTGTGTCAATGTGATAGATTTCTGTACTTCATAGAATTTAGCACTCTCAACTGTACCCAGTGGGTTGTCCTGTCCGTCTACAGCACCTGTCTGCAGAGCAAGATACAGCTCTGAGAAGGACATCGGAGTCGGGTTAGCGCCAAGTGCTTCGCCAAGGAACAGCCATGCTTCAGAGTTCGGCATTCTGAGGTTTACACCACTTAAATCATCCGGTGTAAGAACCGCTTTGTCCTCAGACAGAGAGATTTCACGGGAACCAAGATACCAAGCGCCCAGAGGAAGGAGACCCTGCTCGTCAGCAACTTTCTGGAATACTTCCTGTCCTACTTCACCGTTCAGTGTTGTTGTCATGTGATCATAGCTGTTGAACAGATATCCTGCTGTAAACATGGAGATCCACGGAGAACCTGTGGTCAGCCAAGAAGCACTTGTCAGTGTCATGTCAGCGTCGCCCATAACGACTGCTGCAACTTCCTCTTCCTGAGAGAACAGCTGTGCATCTGTGTAAACGTCTACTGTGATGTTGCCTTCAGACAGCTCTTCTACTGTCTCTTTAAACTTCATCATAGCCTGAGCATGTGTATCTGTAGATACGGCTGTCAGTGTAACTGTCAATGTAACCGGATCTCCCAGATCTTCAGC
>JALFIB010000231.1 GCA_022776305.1 Lachnospiraceae bacterium | reverse complement strand
TCCCTCTTCCTGCCTGCCTACCTTTGACGCAAGGAAAAACGCAAAGAGCAGTGCAACAATGCCCATAACGGGCGCAAGATACAACAAAGAATCCATCTTGTATCCCCTCCTGTTTTCTAATTTGTCTTCTCATAATTATGTCGTATCTGAACAAAAAAGTCAATCATCCAACTCCTTCCAGATACCCCTTTTACCAATACTAAATTTCCGTATTTTCAGGAAAATTTTTCCCAAAAATGATATTTTACCCCTGTATGCTCATACAGATATTGTTTCCTTCAGCCCAAACTGATAAAATAAACCAAAAGGAGGCTGTCATGTACTATTTTGTCGTAAATCCCAATGCCCGCAGCGGCATGGGGCTGAATATATGGAAAAGTATCCAGAAAGAGCTGAAATCCAAACTGATTTCCCACAAAGTCTTTTTTACCGGACCCGCCCTCAGTGCATCCGATGCCGTCCGCAGCATCTGCCGGGAGGAAACCGACTGCACCATCATTCTCCTGGGAGGTGACGGAACGGTGAATGAGGCCATACAGGGGCTCCTGCATCCGAAAACAGTCACCCTCGGGTATATCCCAATTGGCTCCGGAAATGATTTTGCAAGAGATTACCGGCTTCCCACGGATCCGATACAGGCACTTCAGAACATTCTTCACCCTGTAAACAGGGTATCCATGGATATCTGCCGTGTCCGGACAGCCGGTCAGACACAGCTTTTTGCCGGAAGCTCCGGCATGGGCTTTGACGCAGCCGTATGCATGGAAGCCCTGGATTCCCCCATCAAACATACGCTGAATCGAATAAAGCTGGGAAAATTCACATACATAGGCATCGCCCTTCATCAGATTTTTTCCTTTTCTCCGAAACCGATCTGTGTACTTTTTGACGGGAATGAGAAAGTCCGCTTCCGAAAAGCCTACTTTGTCTGTGCCATGAACCATCCCTATGAAGGCGGCGGTCTCATGCTGGCTCCCGGAGCCGACGGGCAGGACGGCTGTCTGGATGTATGTGTTGTTTCGGGACTTCCCAAGGCACTTTTGCTTATTCTGCTTCCCACCGCCTTTTTCGGAAAGCATGTCCTGTTCCGCAGATATATCACGTTCCGCCGCTGCCGCAGGGTAAGTATCCACAGTTCCTCCCCGCTTCCGGTCCATACAGACGGTGAGGCGTTCGGCATGCATACATCTGTGACTGCCGGCACCACCGGACAGCAGGTAACTATTATTGCCGGCCCTTCCTTTGGGGAACCGGCTTTGGGCCAGAATTCTAAAGGATTTCGAAAGATTTCCAAAGAAACTGTAAATTAATTCTTACAATACGAAAAAGTATCTTGTAGGGGATTTTGAACTGTGTTATACTTCCCGTAAAAATGATTCTGGAGGTTTTTCCTTTGCTTGATACAGTGAAAAAATACAGACACGGCCTGCTCATTCCTCTGTATGCGCTGATCTATCTTCCGTGGTTTGCTTATCTGGAAAAAACCGTGAAGATACCGGCCCATATCATTCATACGGCTCTGGATGAACTGATCCCCTTTGTTGAGATCTTCGTCATCCCGTACCTTCTGTGGTTCGTATATATAGCTGCTACCGTGCTGTTTTTTATGATTCGGGACCGCAATGAATATTTTCGTCTGATGATCTTCCTTATTATAGGAATGACCCTCTTTCTCATTGTGTCCACCGTATATCCCAACGGCCATGATCTTCGTCCGGCCGCTTTTACGCGGGATAACATTTTCACCCGAATGGTTGCCCGGCTGTACCGCACAGACAGTGCCACCAATATTCTGCCCAGCATCCACGTGTATAACTCTCTGGGTGCATGGTTTGCCCTTCACAACAGCCGTTTTCTGAAAGATCACCGCGGTATCCGTATCAGTGCAGCCCTTCTTACCGCTCTGATCATTCTGTCAACGATGTTTATCAAGCAGCATTCCGTACTGGATGTTTTCCTCGCCTTCCTTCTGGCCGGCATCCTCTATCCGGTATTTTACATGCCCGGATGCCCCGTATATTACAGAAGAGTTTTGTCAAGGCTGCATACACGGCAGGTACAGCACCAGCGGAGCATCTGAGATCAGACACGATTGTACTGCTTTGTCACAAAAAAGGATCAGAGTCCCGACGGGCTCCGATCCCTTTTTTAATTAAATCCAATCACCTTCTGCGCCACCTTGTAGGCTGCCACAGAAATCTTCCTTCCGCTCCGTCCCGGAAGATTCATGGTTCTTCCCAGAATTCCCAGCTTGATCTTACGATACAGC
>JALFIB010000178.1 GCA_022776305.1 Lachnospiraceae bacterium | reverse complement strand
CTTCGGTCACAGGAGGAAGTGGACCGGCTTTGGAGTTACGTGGAGGACGGAACCTTCAGCGGGATCGCCAGTGACCACTCGCCCTGTTCTTATGATGAAAAATACCATGAGATTCTGGGAAACAAGATCACAAATGTTTTTGAAGTGTGGGGCGGCATCAGCGGGATCCAGAGCGGTTTTCAGGTGGCATTTTATGAGGGCTGTGTAAAGAGAGGCATAAGCCCGTCGGTTCTGGCAAAGGCTATGGCTGTGCAGCCTGCAAAAGCATTCGGCATATATGGAAAAAAGGGAGATATTAAATCTGGTTTTGACGCGGATCTTGTGATCATAGATCCGGACCGCCCATGGGAGATTACCGGAGATTCCCTGTATTATGTGAATAAAATATCGGCATTTGTGGGAAGAAAAGGAAAAGGGCTTCCGGTGCTTACTATGGTCAGGGGCAATGTTGTTGCAAAGGACGGAAAGCTTACTGGAAGGAAAGGCAGCGGCAGGCTGGTTAAGAGGATTGATGGATAAGCAGTGGCGGTGAACTGCAGTTAGAAATTTGAGGAACTTGCCTGATAAGAATGGTCAAAATGAAAAATAAATGAAAGATAAACAGCAGGAGGTACCATATGTACGATTTATTAGTGAAAAATGGAAAGCTTGTGACACCGGACCGCATTTATGAGGCCGATGTGGCGATTTCAGACGGGAAGTTTGCGGCATTTGTGGCGCCGGGAAGTGATGTAGAAGCAAAAGAAGTGATCGATGCAAAAGGAAATTACGTATTTCCGGGGATCATTGATTGCCATGCCCATTTAAACGAGCCGGGATTTGAGTACAGGGAGGATTTTGAGACTGGTTCCCGTGCTGCCGCAGTGGCAGGGTGTACCACACTGATCGATATGCCCTTAAATAATGACCCTTCCCTGATGAACAAAGAAATTTTTGACATGAAGCTGGGGCTGATCAGCAAGCATTCTGTGGTGGATTTTGCACTGTGGGGCGGCATTGTGGGAGATTATGACGACAAGCCCGGTTCTGTAAAAAACAATATGAATGATTTGGTGGACCTGCACCAGTGCGGTGTGGCTGCTTTTAAGGGATTTACCTGCCCCAATGGGGATCTGTTCCCTACGGTAAATATGGGAAATGTCCGTAAAGCTCTGGAGATCCTGAAACCGTACGGGGCGCTTTGCGGATTCCATTGTGAGGAGTTCGGTCAGGTAAGGGAACGGGAAAGAGAAGCAAAAGCAAAGGAAGGAAGGACAAACGAAGAAAAGATCCGAGATTTCCTTGATGCACATGATGTGTGGACGGAGTACGTTGCTACCAAGAATGTAATCGATATGGCAAGGGCCACAGGAGGACGGGTACACATCTGCCATGTAAGCCATCCCATGGTAGCTCAGGTGGTGAAGGATGCCATTCATGAAGGCCTTCCTATTACAGCTGAGACTTGCCCCCATTATCTTGGTTTCACGGAGGATTTTGTTTTTGAAAAAGGTGCCCCTGCAAAATGTACTCCTCCCATGAGGAAAAAAGAAGATATGGAGAAGCTGTGGGACTATGTGCTTGACGGGACCTTATCCTGCGTGGGTAGTGACCACTCTCCGGCGGCAGATGAAGAAAAAGACAACAACACAAAAGATATATGGCATGCATGGGGCGGCTTAAATTCCATTCAGTTCTTCCTGCCCATGATGTTTGACATGGTAGTTCATAAAAAGGGATTCAGCCCTAGCCTGATCGCTAAGGTTATGGACTATAATCCTGCTAAGGTGTTTGGGCTTTACGGACGGAAGGGCGCATTTGAACTGGGCTTTGACGGGGATATCGTCATTCTGGATCCGGAGAAACCATGGAAATGCCAGCAGGAGAAATTGCTGACGAAAGGACACGTTTCCTGCTTTGACGGCCTGGAAGGAAAGGGTACTCCGATATGTACCATCATCCGGGGCAAAGTAGTGGCATCCGATGGAATGTACCGGGAAGATGCAGTGGGATACGGCACTTACGTTACACCGATAAAATAGTGTGAAAAGCCGGACTGCACAAATAAAAAACCACCGAAAGGAGAGATTGCATGAGTGATGTAAAGAACGAAAAGAAACAGGCGAGCTCACTGGAGCCTATTGCGCCGGAAGACCGTATTATGAGCTGGGGCTCCAATACCATGCTGTGGCTGGGAGGTTGTATTTCCATTGGTACTTTGACTATGGGTTCTGCCCAGCTGGATAAAGGATTGAACTTGCTTCAGCTGTTCCTTGCAGTATTTTTGGGTACCATGATCCTTGTGATCGGGATTGCTGCAAATGACCAGTTCAGCTATAAGACAGGAGCGCCTTATGCGATCCAGCTGAAAAGTGCATTTGGGACAAAGGGAAGTATTGTACCTGTTATGCTCCGCGGTCTGCCGGGGATTGTGTGGTACGGTTTCCAGACCTGGCTGGGAGGCGCAGCCATCAACAACATTTCCATTGCTTTGTTCGGATACGATAACATTGTCCTGTTTTTCATCTTATTCCAGATGGTCCAGATCCTTCTGTCCATTAAAGGATTTAAAGGGGCAAAATGGGTAGGAAATGTAGGCGGCGTGGTAATCGTTGCAGCTATGATCTACCTGCTTTATATCTGTGTGACACAGTATTGGGGAGTGATCGGAGACAACCTAATGAACCGGGAAGGGACATGGGGAATGCCCTTTGTGGCGGCGATTATCGCATTTTTTGGAAACAGCACCACGGTTATGTTAAATGCCGGGGATTATTCCCGTGAAATGAAGGCAGGTTACTCGGCACCGGCTAGAGGAGTGTCCTATTTTCTTGCAATGGTTCCGGCAACTGTAATGCTTGGGTTGATCGGCGCAATGGCTTCTACCGCAACCGGCATTGCAAATCCCATCAATGCATTTGCACAGATGGTGAATAATAAGCTCGTCCTTGTGGTGACGCTGGGCTTCATCCTGTTTGCACAGCTTTCCACCAATCTTGCCAGCAACGTGATCCCGCCGGCATACGCCTTTATGGATGCATTTAAAATGAAGCATAAAACGGCAGTGATCCTTGTGGGCATCCTTGCGGTCTGCACATGCCCATGGATCCTTACAAACGACAGCTCAGCCGCAGGGCTTGACGTCTTTGTAAAAATATATACAGCATTTTTCGGACCGATTTTTGCAGTGCTTATCACAGATTATTTTGTTTTGCACAAGAGACATTATACGAAAGAAGCACTAGATGATCTTTATGATGACAATGGAAATCATGGCGGCGTGAACTGGGCGGCTATTATTGCCATCGCCGTAGGTGCAGTGATCGGATTTATCAATATTGATGTCTCTTTCTTCACGGCAACCATTCCTACCGGCTTGATCTATTATTTCTGCATGAAGAAGATGCCTTCCTGTGCCCGTTTCCGAAAAGGGACTATATTGGATAAATAAAAGAAAGAATTGTTAAAGAACAGCAAAGAAGCTGCAGGGTGTGCCGGGAAGTTAGGAATTTCCCGGCCCCCTGCAGCTTTTTACTGCATTGCCGTGCACTGGCCCAGAAATTGAAGGGTAGCATTTAAGAGGGAATTGGTAAAGGGATTTTCCTCATCGCGGTCAAAATCATGGATATTTCCGGGAGCGATAAACTTCTCCGGCCGGTACCGGCTGCATAATTCAAGAAATTCACTGTAGGGCACATCCTGGTCTGCAGTAGAGTGTGCTGCAAAAAGGGGACAGGGAAGCTTGTCGCAAGTACGCAGGGAATAATCAAGATAAAAATATTTTTCCCTGCCGTGGTAGATCAGCTTTTGCCAATTTCCTGTCTGCCGTGCATAAACGTAAATGCTGTAATGGGTATCAAGGCTGCCTTCTGTGTGAATCTCCTGCGGAATACTTTGCAGGCAGGAGGGATCTACAGGGGGAAGGCTCTGGTAAAAAGGACTGGGGCTGGAAAACCAATTGTCGCATAAGAACCCGTAGCCATAATAAGATAAAATACCAGCCGGATGCTGTTTCAGCTTTCCGCTGGCAGCGGCGATCAGACACAGGTAAGCACCTGCCGAGCGGCCCCAGAGAAAATAAGGCAGAGAGATGTGGGTAAACGTGCAGTCCTGAGTGCAGGAAGCATTGATAGATGCACAGACATCTTCAAGGATCATTTCCAGCTCAGCCGCCGGGGCGAGGGGATAGTCAAAAGCGAGGATCTCATACCCGGCCTGAGTGAGGCGGCTGATATGCAGCATGGGAAGGTCTTCTCTGGAACCGTAAAGAAGCCCGCCGCCATGGAAGTAAAGGATCCGCGCTTTTGTCGGAAAAGATGAATCCGTATATCGGGTGACCTGTTTCTTATAAGGGGAAACAGATAGTGTATAGTCCTGCTTTTGTAACATGGTATCCCTCCTTGAAAAGTGGTTGACTAAAACACGAAAATTTTATTTATAATTTAAAATTTTAAAATCCTAAATTTTGGAATTTCTTTCTCCTGTTAGAGTATAACACATGGTAAATGATTTTAAAATAGTAAAAACTAATAACGCTGGCAATATAGACAAAAAGATTTTATGTATTTGTATAAAATGTCTATTGAAAAAAAAGACAGAACTTGCCATAATCAAAGAGTAAAAACTGGTTGACCACAAAGATAAATTTTTCATAATCATTTATAAGAAGGAGAGGAATCAAAATGAGTTATTTGAATGGACAGATTGGATACCGCGAGGAATTGTTGAGCACACGCTCTGTAGTGAGAAAAGGAAATTTCGTTCTGCTTGAGCCGGACGGACTTGTAAAGAACAGCATTCCGGGCTATGTGAATTGTGATGTGACCATTATGGGTTCCCCTGAGATGGGAGCTTCCTTTGCTGATTATCTTGTAACGGCACATGCAGGTGGAAAAAATGAGAGCCTTGGCGGAGAAGGCCTGGAGACATTTTTATATGTAATCGAGGGAGAAGTTGCTGTAAAGAACGCAGATAAAGAAGCAGTCCTCACAGAGGGCGGATACATTTACTCTCCGGAGAGCAACCTTGTTTCTTTTGAAAATAAAACAGGTGCAGATGCAAAACTGTATGTTTACAAGCGCAGATACGCAAAGCTTGAGGGACTTAAGGCATACACCGTGGTAGGCAATGCAAATGACCTTCCGTGGATCCCATACGAAGGTATGGAAAACTGCTTCGTAAAAGACTTCCTCCCGGCAGCAGGTGATTTCGGATTTGACATGAATATGCACATCCTGAAATTCAACCTTGGCGCATCCCACGGATATATCGAGACACACGTACAGGAGCACGGCATGTACTTCCTTACAGGAAAAGCAATGTATCGTCTTGATGATGAATGGATCCCGGTGAAAAAGGGAGACTATGTATTCATGGATGCGTACTGCCCGCAGGCTTGCTACGGCGTAGGGCGTGAGGAGGACCTCACTTATATTTATTCCAAAGACTGCAACAGAGACGTTGTTTTATAAATAAAAAAGAAAAGGAGGGATGAAAATGAAGCTTTCACGGGATGAACTGAAAAGTCTGATGAAGAATAAAATGATGAAGGCAGGCCTTCCGGAGGATCAGGCAGAAGTGGTATCTGAGATCCTGACCTGGTCCGATGAGAGAGGCTATCACTCACACGGTGCGGTTCGTGTGGAATATTACAGCGAACGTATCGCTAAGGGCGGCTGGACATTGGATCCGAAATTCGACTACAAAGTGACAGGCCCCTGTTCCGCAATCTTTGACGGAGACAATGCCAGCGGTTACGTGGCTGCAAAGCTCGCCACAGAAAAAGCCATTGAGATGGCAAAAGAAAACGGAATTGCAGTAGTAGGTGTGAAAAATATCGCCCACAGCGGTGCCCTTGGATACTATACCGAGATGGCCGCACAGCAGGATATGGTTGCCATTACCTTCTGCCAGTCCGACCCAATGGCAGTACCTTTCGGCGGCACAGAGCCTTACTACGGTACAAACCCCATTTCCTTTGCAGCACCGACGGCAGATGACCGTATGGTAGTATTTGATATGGCTACCACGGTACAGGCTTGGGGCAAGATCCTTGACAAGCGTTCCAGACATGAGCAGATCCCGGATACCTGGGCGGTAGATGAAAAGGGACTTCCGGTTACAGATCCCCACCTTGTAAATGCACTTGTTCCCCTTGCTGGGGCAAAGGGATACGGCCTTATGATGATGGTTGACGTATTCTCCGGTGTGCTTCTGGGCGTACCTTTCGGAAAACACGTAAGCTCCATGTACCATGACCTTTCGGAAGGAAGAGGCCTCGGACAGATGATCATCGTGATGGATCCTAACCGTTTCGTTGGTATTGAGCAGTTTAAAAAGAGCATGTCTCAGGTATGTGATGAACTGAGCGGGATGAAGCCGGCACCGGGACATGACAAGGTTTACTATCCGGGCGAGCGCGCCGTTATGAGAAGAGAAAAAGCATACGCTACCGGAGGCGTTGATATTGCTGATGATGTTTATGCATACTTGATCAGCGAGGACATCCATTTTAACAGATACGATCACAAAAACAGATTTGCAGATTAAGGAGAAAAGACAATGTTAAGAACAGTTGTACAGAAAGGCAGTTATCATGATTCCGTGGTACTGATGCTCCTCACAAATCATATTTCTACCATTGAGGGCGTCAAAAAAGTTTCCATTATGATGGCAACACCGGCAAACAAAGACATTTTCAAACAGAGCGGCCTTGATACAGAGGAACTGATGGCAGCTACTGCAAATGATATGGTAGTTGTGGCAGATATAGATGATGAAACACTGCTCGATACGATCATGGCTGAGACAGAAGCCTTCTTTAAAAAGCAGTCTACAGAGTCAGAAGGAAAGAAAGCCGCTGAAAGCGTTAAATCATGGGATAAGGCGCTGAAGAAAATGCCGGATGCAAATCTGGCAGTGATCTCCATCCCGGGTGCATATGCAGCACTTGAAGCTGACCGCGCACTGGATGAAGGATTGAACGTATTCATGTTCAGCGACAACGTGACCATAGAAGACGAAAAAGCACTGAAAGAAAAAGCACACAGCAAAGGACTTTGCGTGATGGGACCGGACTGTGGTACAGGAATCATCCAGAGTGTGCCCATCGCCTTTACAAATAAAGTTGCTCCGGGTTCCATCGGGATCATCGGTGCATCAGGAACAGGTATCCAGGAACTGACTACGATTATTGACCGTCTTGGCGAGGGCGTGACAAATGCCATCGGTATCGGCGGACGTGACTTAAATGCAGCTATCGGTGGCATCACCATGATGGATATGATCGATGCCATGGAAGATGACGATTCCGTGAAAGTGTTGATCATCATCTCCAAGCCGCCAGCAAAGGAAGTAAGAGACAAGATCTCCGCAAGACTGAGCAGCTTCAGCAAACCGGTAGTTACCCTGTTTGTAGGTGAGAAACCGGAGTACCATGAGGAGAATTTCTACCATACTTATACACTGGATGAGGCAGCCCGCCTTGCAGTCAGTCTGGTAAGAGGGGAAGAAGTTCCGGAAGCTGTCGCTGACGTGGATGAATCCCAGTTCTTCAAAGCAGAGGAAAACAAGACCATCAAAGCATACTACTCAGGCGGAACACTGGCCAACGAGGCAGCTATGCTGATCAAGGATGCGCTGAACTGTAAAGTGCCGCCGGAAGACATTGAAGGCTATATGCTCCAGCTGGACGGAAATGTGGTTGTTGACCTTGGTGATGACGCATATACACAGGGCAAACCTCATCCCATGATCGACCCGGCAAAGCGTATCGAGTGTATGCAGAGTGCAATAGACGATGAGTCCACAGGTGTGATCCTTCTGGATATCATGTTGGGCTACGGTTCTCATCCGGATATGGCAGGAGCCCTTCTCCCGTCTATCATCGAGCTGCGTGAAAAAGCAAAAGCACAGGGAAGAAAAGTATTCTTCGTGGCTACCGTATGCGGTACAAGAACGGACTACCAGGGCTACGATGAGGCAGTAAATAAATTAAAAGAAGCAGGCGTGATCGTCTGCGAAAACAATAAGCTTGCATGCCGTACGGCGATCCGCGCCATCGGCAGGGACTTTGAGGAGCCGGTAAAAGAGATCCGCCCGAAACAGGTGGCAGAAGCAGAAAAAGCAGCTCCCTCCCAAAAGCTTCGTGAGCTTCTTTCCGAGAAACCGCGTATCATCAACATCGGCCTGAAGAGCTTTGCAGAAGTTTGCGAAGAGTTTGGCTGTGAAGTGGTACAGTATGATTGGATGCCCCCGGCAGGAGGAAACATCCAGCTGATCAAAGCTCTTAATTTCCTGAGAAATTATGAGGGAATCGACGAGAAGAACCGTGAGGTGATCGCAAAGGTAGTGGCAAGCCAACCGATCCTGAAGGACAATGTGCGTGCGAAGGAAGTGATTCCGGAGCTGCAGGCAGGCAAAGTGATCCTCCATGCAGGCCCGCCGGTTGCATATGAAAATATGCCGGATCCGATGCAGGGCTCCTGCGTTGGTGCCGTACTCTTTGAGGAGTGGGCAGACAATGAAGCGGATGCAAGAAAGCTGTTGGAAAACGGCGAAGTGAAGTTTATTCCTTGCCACCACTGCAATGCAGTAGGACCGATGGGCGGCATCACTTCCCCGAATATGGCAGTATTTGTTGTAGAGAACGAGACTGGCGGAAACCGCGCTTACTGTACCATGAACGAAGGTATCGGTAAGGTACTCCGCTTCGGTGCATACTCAGAAGAAGTCGTAGACAGGCTGCGCTGGATGAGAGACGTGCTGGGCCCGGTACTTGGAAAGGCACTGCGTTCCATGCCGAACGGACTGGCTTTAAATCCGCTGATCGCAAAGGCAGTGGCTATGGGTGATGAATTCCACCAGAGAAATATCGCTGCATCTCTTGCATTCTTGAAGGAAGTAGCTCCTATTGTTACAAAGATGGATGATATTTCAGAAAAGGATCGCTACGATGTAATCAAATTCCTTGCAGATACGGATCAGTTCTTCCTGAACATCATGATGGCTACAGGCAAAGCTGTTATGGATGATGCGCGCAAGGGTACAGACGGTACCATCGTAACTGCTATGTGCCGTAATGGTTACGAGTTCGGTATCCGTATCGCAGGTATGGGTGATGAGTGGTTCACAGGACCGGTCAACACACCGCAGGGTCTGTATTTCACTGGATACGATGCAGAAGATGCATGCCCGGATATGGGTGACAGCGCCATCACAGAGACCTTTGGTGTAGGCGGTATGGCTATGATCGCAGCACCTGCCGTTACAAGGTTCGTAGGAGCAGGCGGATATGAAGATGCTCTTCGTACATCTAATGAGATGATGGAGATCTGTATCGATAGAAACCCGAACTTCACAGTTCCGACATGGAACTTCCAGGGAATCTGCCTTGGTATTGATGCAAGGCTTGTAGTAGAAAAAGGTATCACACCGGTGATCAACACAGGTATTGCCCATAAAGTAGCCGGATACGGACAGGTTGGTGCAGGTACGGTGCATCCGCCGGTCGAATGCTTCGAGAAAGCTGTTTTAGCTTACGCAAAGAAGCTTGGATTTAATGACTGACTATTCATATAGATTGCCCTCTAACTGATGCGGTGGCTGCCATTGCCCTAAGCCAGCAAGGCAGCCGAAAGCCGCAGCAGGAATAACTGTATAGTTATGTAAGGAGAGAAAAGTTATGGAAAAGAAAAAAGTAGTCATTGCCCTCGGGGGCAATGCTTTGGGAAAGGATATTGAAGAGCAGAAAGAAGCGGTAGCGAAAACTGCGAAGGTGATCGTAGATCTGGCACAGCAGGGACTGGACATTATCATCACCCATGGAAATGGGCCGCAGGTGGGAATGATCCAGAAAGCTATGGACAACCTGATCTGTGAATCAGAAAATTACAAACAAGTTCCCCTCCCAACCAGTGTGGCTATGAGCCAGGGATACATAGGGATCGATCTCCAGAATGCCATTAAATATGAACTGTATGCAAGAGGGATCGACGGAAAGGTTTCTACCATCCTTTCACAGGTAGAGGTAGATCCGGAGGATGAAGCCTTCCAGCATCCCACAAAGCCTATCGGCCGTTTTATGACGAAGGAAGAGGCTGAACAAAGTGAAGCGAATGGCGTACACTGTATGGAAGATGCAGGACGGGGCTACCGTGTGGTTGTGGCATCCCCGATGCCCAAGCGGATCCGTGAGCTCCAGACTATTAAAACACTTGTGGGGGCAGGACACATTGTGATCACCTGCGGAGGGGGCGGTATTCCTGTTATCAGCGATAAGGACGGGCGCCTTGTAGGTGTCAATGCGGTTATTGACAAGGACAATGCCAGCAGCCTTCTTGCTGCCCAGCTGGATGCAGATTACCTGATTATTTTGACAGCGGTTGAAAAGGTAGCCATCAATTTCGGAAAAGAAAATCAGGAATGGCTTTCAGACCTGACTGTGGAGCAAGCAGAGGAATACATTGCACAGGAACAGTTTGCAAAAGGCTCCATGCTTCCGAAGATTGAAGCTGCAGTACGGTTTGCCCAGTCGGCACCGGGACGGAAGACGCTGATCACACTTTTGGAAAAGGCAGCTCAGGGGATTGCGGGAGAAACGGGGACTGTCATCCATTCTTAGTACACTTTTCAGGACAGCAGGACGGGAATCCTCCTTCCCTCTCATATCACTGCTGTTCTGAATTGTAAAAATATCGAGGAGATACAGAAATGAATATACCGGTAACTCCATTCATGTGGATTATGGCATTTTTGCCGATTATTGTTTTACTGATACTGATGATAAAATTTAACTGGGGTGCAACGGAAGCTGCTGCCGTAGGACTTGTGATCACGGCTGTGACAGGCGTGGCATTTTATCAGGCAGACTTAAAGCTGCTTGCGGTGGAAAGTGCGAAAGGAATCTGGAGTGCCCTGACTATCCTGATCATTGTCTGGACAGCGATCTTGATGTACCAAGTAGGGGATGAGGCAAAAGCCTTTTTAGTGATCCGAAACGGAATGAGAAAGCTTCTTCCTAATGAGCTTCTGCTGGTTATAGCTATGGGATGGATCTTTGAGAGTTTCCTGCAGGGAATCACAGGTTTCGGCGTGCCGGTTGCAGTGGGTGCTCCCCTTCTGATCGGAATCGGTGTGAAGCCTCTTTGGGCAGTCATCATCCCGCTTTTGGGACAGGCGTGGGGAAATACTTTCGGAACTCTGGCTGCAGCTTGGGATTCTTTGGCTATGTCCGCAGGACTTGCGGCAGGAACTCCGGAATACTTACGGACTGCTTTTTGGACGGCTCTTTTCCTCTTGCTTTGGAATGCAGTGACAGGACTTGCCATCTGCTGGTTCTATGGAAAAGGAAAAGCGCTGAAAAAAGGATTGCCGGCAGTCATCGTTATGGCAGCTATCCAAGGCGGCGGCGAGCTTTTACTCAGCCAGGTCAACACCACACTGTCTTGTTTCCTGCCCTCTTGTATTTCACTTGTAGTGATCCTTTTCCTTGGCAGGATGAAAATGTATAAGGAAGAGTGGAGCATTGAAGGAAGTAAGATCATGGACCGTACAGCAAAAGCTGAAGGATCTGACAAAACTGCATCTGATATGTCATTGGTGCAGGCTTTTGTGCCGTATTTTCTTTTGTCTGCCCTCACACTGATCGTGCTTCTTGTAAAACCAATCAACGAGTTTTTGGGGCAATTTTCCATCGGGCTGGCATTCCCGGAGACACAGACGGGATACGGCTATGTAAATGCCGCATCGGAATGCTTTTCCCCATTGACCCCTTTCACACATGCCAGCATGTTCCTTTTTATTTCATCCATCGTGGGACTGCTGTACTATAAAAAACATGGCTGGATCAAAGACGGCGGGGTAAAACGGGTATTTGTAAAATCCGTTGCCATGACCATGCCTTCCGGCATTGCAGTGATCGGCCTTGTGATCATGTCAAGGCTGATGAGCGGTACAGGACAGACCGTTGTTCTGGCAAACGGTATTGCCAATGTCTTAGGCAAAGCATATGTAATTTTGGCGCCCTTTGTGGGATTGCTGGGTACATTTATGACAGGAAGCAATATGAGCTCCAATATCCTTTTCGGGGATTTCCAGATGACTACGGCAAACCTTCTGAATGTGGATGCAGCAACTGTTCTTGGAGCACAGTCTGCCGGCGGAGCTATCGGAAGTGCCATCAGCCCCAGTAAGATCATCCTTGGTACTACCACGGCTGGTATTCTCGGCAGCGAGGGTGAAGTAATGAAGAAGCTCATCGGCATCACTGTGCCGGCGGCAATTGTGATCGGTGTATTGGTGTTTGCAATGGTATAACGGCAGGAAAGGAAAACGAATATGGAAAACAAAGGGTTCTGGGGTACAAAGGCAGGACATTTGACAATGGCATTTATTGTGATCATGTTGGCGTTTATCCTGATCATGGTAGGGGTCGCTGCTTCAAGCGATATCCTCTGTGCCGTTGGATTTTTTGTAATAGTTGTGGCGATGCTTTATTCGCCGGTAGAAACATACCTCTTGAAACGTAATACAAAAGGGAAAAAGTCATGATTTCCAACGAAAGAAATGGCTTTGTCGCTGGCGTCATAAAAACATTATTTTTATAAAGGAGGCAGCGCATGGGAATTGAAAAAATCACAGGCAGAATTGCCACAGACTTAGAAGGTCTGAAACAATTTACAGCCACACCGGGAGAGGGTTGTACACGTCTTCCCTTTACAAAAGAAGCACGTGACGCGGTGGAGTATTTAAAAAGTGTCATGAATGAAGCTGGGCTTGAGGTCCATGAGGACGAAGTGGGCAATGTATTTGGTACATGGAAAGGTGAAAATCCGGATGCACCTTGTGTTATGATGGGATCCCACTATGATTCTGTTAGAAACGGTGGAGATTTCGACGGTATCGCAGGTGTTGTCTGCGCCATTGAGGCTGTAAGACAGCTGAAAGATCGCGGATTTGCCCCGAAACGCAATTTTGTTGTAGCAGGTTTCTGTGATGAAGAGGGAATGCGGTTCGGTACAGGATACTTCGGATCCGGTGCGATGCTTGGAAACCGTGACGTGGAATACTGCAAAAAGTTTAAAGATACAGATGGAATTTCCATTTATGACGCTATGAAAGAATATGGCCTTAACCCGGAGAAGATCGGGGATGCAAAATGGCCGGAGGGCTCCATTGGATCTTTCCTTGAGCTGCATATTGAGCAGGGTCCTGTCCTCGACGCTGAGCAGATCGAGATTGGCCTGGTAGACTGCATCGTGGGAATCCAGCGTTACATGGTAACGGTACACGGGAGATCCGACCATGCGGGGACCACACCGATGGATATGCGTATGGATGCAGTGGATGCTGCCACAAAGGTCATCTCCAAGATTCCTGACTGGGCAAGAGAAAAAGCAGACGGCACCGTGGCAACTACAGGCTACATCAATACTGTTCCGGGCGGTATGAACATTGTTGCAGAAAAGGTAGAGTTCACAGTGGATATCCGTTCCAGCAACAACGACAATATCAATGACATCACCAACAGAATCCGCGCTGCTCTGGAACGCGAGACAAAGGCAATGGGCGGAAGCTACGAGATGGACAACAAACTGACCATCACACCGGTGAAGCTGTCAGAGGAAATGCTCCAGATCATGGAAGATGACTGTAAGGAAAAAGGTTATAGCTGCAAACGCCTTGCAAGCGGAGCAGGACATGACTCTCTGGAGATCGGTCAGGTGCTTCCAACTGTCATGCTGTTTGTTCCCAGCAAAGACGGAAGAAGCCACTGCCCGGTAGAATTTACAAAATACAGTGATTTTGCAAAGGCATCTGTGATCATGACAGGTCTTGCACAGAAACTGCTTGAAAAATAAAGGATTGAGTATATGGGTGGAGACGAAAGAAATCCGGCTTACAAAAAAGATAATATACGCCTTTTGCGAAGGCATTTGGGGCTGACCCAGAAAGAATTCATCGAAAAGTTTTTGGCCCATGGTGATGGTACAGCTACCATGAGCATTGCGACTTATTCCAATCTGGAGTCTAAGGGAGGCCCCAGGTTAAATGAAGTGGTCTTGTCATTGTCTGAAAAGCTGGCAGTTGATTCGATGGTTTTTTCCATGAACCCGGAGGCGTTTGCGGAGCAGATCGATATGCTGCTCCCTAACAGGGCCAATCAGGAGATCATTCGTCAGAGCAGCATGAAAAAAGGCAATATTGACCAGCTCCTAAATCGTCTGACGATGTATTTTGCAGAGCAGATCTTTGACAAAAAGTTGAAAAAAGGCGACAAGATCGAGTCAGACAGGGTGTTGGCAGAAAAGCTTGACGTCGGTCGTTCTGCAGTGAGGGAAGCACTGAAGGTGCTGGACGTCATGGGAATGATCGACATTTGCCCGGGACAGGGCAGTTATATCAGCAGCAAGGAAGAAAACTTCTTTGTAATACCGCTTGCGTGGTCCCTGTTTTTAAATGGAAGCCAGGTGGATAACATTCTGGTTGTCAGGAATCTTTTGGAGATCAAGGCAGCAGAACTGGCGGCATCATGTACGAAGGAGGAATCCCTCCTGAAGCTTCATGATACCTCCCACAGGCTGCACAAGGCTTATGTGCAGCGGGATTATAAAAAGTTTCTGGAGGAGGATCTTGATTTTCATCTCTGCATTGCCGAGTGCTCGGAGAATGTGGTGATCATCAGTATGATCCAGACCATCCAGAACCTGATGAAACACGTGAGCGGAAGCGGCATGGTTGATGAAGCACAGCTCAAGGCAATTTATGAAGAGCACCAACGTATTTATGGTCTTCTCATGGCCCGCGATGGTCAGGGAGCTTCGCAGGCGATGAAAGACCATCTGGAAAACGCCGCAAAAAGGTATTCTTACCAATAGCTTTACGCGGTCGCAAAAAAAGAGGGAAAAGGTATTAAAGTATGGAAAAGAAAAAAGGCTTAAAGATTTCGTTGACGACCCAGATTCTGGTTGCAACGATCGCTGGTATTATTTTCGGATCAATCGTAGGTCCGTGGGCTGCGAATCTGAAATTCATTGGAGATATTTTTATCCGCCTGATTCAGATGTCCGTTGTATTACTCGTAATGTCTGCAGTAGCTGCTGCTGTTGGCGGCGGTGACGGAAAAGACGTAGGAAAAATGGGACTTCACACCTTCAAATGGATCATTGGTTTTACACTGGTATCCGCATCCCTTGGTATGATCCTTGCCATGATCATCAAACCGGGTATAGGTATTGAGATTGCAAGCGCAGAAGCAATCGCAGAGGCTGAAGTCCAGTCTTCATCTTTACAGGAAACAATTTTGAACTTTGTACCGACGAATGTTATGAAAGCTATGGCTGACGGAAGTATGGTACCGTGTATCGTATTCGCATTGATGTTTGGTGTGGCTATGAGCATGTACACAAAACAGTCCGGAAATACCATTGTTGTAGACTGGGTAAAAGGTATCAATGCAGTCGTTACAAATATTATTAAACTGGTAATGAACGTAGCTCCTATCGGTATCTTCTGCCTTCTAGCAAACGTTGCAGGTGCTACAGGATTCAAGGTAATCATCCCGATGTTGAAATTCCTTGGCCTGCTTCTGATTGGTGACGCAATCCAGTTCTTGCTGTTCACACCGCTCACAGCAGCACTGTGTAAAGTAAACCTTTTCAAGATGCCGAAGAAATACGCAAAAATGTCTATGATGGCTGTAACTACCACATCCGGTGCTATCTGCCTTCCGACTAAGATGGAAGATGAAGTTACAAAATTCGGTGTAAGCCGTAAGGTAGCTGACTTCACAGGCCCGATCACCATGTCCATGAACAGCTGCGGTGCTGCACAGTGCTACGTAGCAGCAATCTTCTTTATGGCTCAGGCAACCGGTATCAGCATGTCGCCGTACCAGATGGGTATGGCTATCCTCCTTTCCTGTCTGATGTGTATGGGAACCATTTCCGTACCAGGAGGATCTGTGATTGTTTACACATTCCTGGCATCTTCTCTTGGTCTGCCCCTTGAGAGTATTGCTGTTCTCATCGGTATTGACTGGTTTGCAGGAATGTTCCGTACCTTGATGAACGTTGATGTTGACGTTATGGTTGGTATGCTTGTAGCTAACAAGCTCGG
>JALFIB010000221.1 GCA_022776305.1 Lachnospiraceae bacterium | reverse complement strand
CGGGAGGAGCCAAGGCGGCACTGATCGTCTCTTCGATAGTCAGCCTTTCTTTGCTGGGCTTTTTTAAATATGCGGATTTTGCAATCGGCACGGTCAACAGCCTGACGGGAGCGGGGATCGACCTTTTGCATATTGCACTCCCCATTGGAATTTCTTTTTACACCTTCCAGACGATGTCTTATACCATTGACGTATATAGGGGAGAGGCCCATGTTCAGAAAAATTTGATTTCCTATGGCGCTTACGTTGCCATGTTCCCTCAACTGATCGCGGGCCCTATTGTACAGTATAAAACCATTGACCAGCAGCTTCGAAACAGGAAAGAGACCTCTGTCCAGTTTGCAGAAGGGATCAACCGTTTTATGATCGGTCTTGGGAAAAAAGTGCTTCTTGCCAACAATGCGGGAGCTCTCTGGGACAGTATTCAGGCGATCTCCTGTCAGGAGCTTCCTGTGCTGACCGCCTGGATGGGCTTAGCAGCGTATACATTCCAGCTGTATTTTGACTTTTCCGCATATTCTGACATGGCCATCGGTCTCGGGCATATGTTTGGATTCCGGTTTTTGGAGAATTTTAATTACCCTTATATTTCTAAGAGTATTACGGAATTCTGGAGGAGATGGCATATCTCATTGAGCACTTGGTTCCGGGATTACGTGTATATTCCACTTGGAGGCAACCGTGTGAATACCCTCCGCCATGTGAGGAATATTCTGGTGGTATGGCTTTTGACAGGAATTTGGCATGGCGCCAGCTGGAACTTTGTTATCTGGGGACTTTATTACGGCGTTTTGCTGCTGATTGAGAAGTTTTTCCTTGGAAAATATTTGGAAAAGCTCCCATCTGTGTTCCGACACATTTACTGCATATTCTTTGTCATGTTGGGATGGAATTTGTTTGTGTTTGATGATATTGGGGCCGGGCTTCACTATATGCAGGCACTCTTTGGCGGATACGGACAGGGGCTGCTCAACAGTGAGACGATCTACCTTTTATACAATAATTTGATCCTCCTTGCTGTTCTGATCCTTGGAAGCACCCAGATACCTAAGAAGCTTGCCCAGCGGATCTGCAGGGCAGTTTCAGGCAATGAGACGGTGCTGATCTGGGTGAAAAATATTTTTTATTTGGTGATCTTTATTCTTTCAGTGGCATGGCTGGTAGATGCATCCTACAACCCGTTTTTATATTTCCGCTTTTAAGCATTTTTACAATTTCGTTTTTTAGTGCTGGCTGGGAAATCCAGACGCATAGAGAATGTTTGCGTCGATTTTGAGAGTGCGAAGCACGAAAAATCAACGTTAGGCTCATATGTCGGGGAACACAAGTGATGGATATGGGGCCATAGGCATGAAAGAAACACAGGAAGAGAAACATGGAGGAAAAATGAGCAGGAAACAAGCTTGGAATATTGTTACACTATTCTGTATTTTGATATTTGGTTTTACCATTGCGACTTTGATCAAACCGGATACGGAGTATTCACAGACAGAGAACAGGACGCTGGCGAAAATGCCGAAGGTTACTGCGAAAAGCGTTTTCAGCGGTGAATTTGAATCGGATTATGAGACGTATCTGACGGACCAATTTGTTTTGCGGGATCAGTGGATCGGGCTGAAAACAGCGGTGGAGCGAGCGATGCTGCGCAAAGAGAGCAAAGATATTTACTTTGCAGATGACGATTATCTGATTGAAAAACATACGGGTTCCTTTACTTCCGATACTGCCCAGCTGAATGTGCGCGTGCTGGGGCAGTTTGCAGAAAAATATCTGGGACAGTTTGGAAAAGAGCATATGACTGTTATGGTGGTGCCAAATGCGGTGGATATTTTGCGGGACAAGCTTCCGGCATATGCTTCACCTTATGATGAAGAAGAATATCTGGCGAAGATCCAGAATGCTTTGCCGGAAGGCGTGTGGTTTGACACTTCTTCCATTCTAAATGATCACAAAGATGAGGACATTTATTATAGGACGGATCACCATTGGAAAACCCTTGCAGCGTTTTACGTTTATCAGCAGTGGGCCGAGGAACAGGGGTTGAAAGTACCGGAGGAAAGTGATTTTGAGATCGAAACGGCTACGGAGGACTTTGAAGGTACGATTCAGTCGAAACTTGGCATTGATACCAGGGCAGATTCCATTGAGCTTTACCACTACACAGATGATCCGTTTTATACGGTGCAGACAGGTGATAGTGAAGAGGTAAATTACAGCGTCTATGATTACTCAGCTCTTGATACGAAAAGTAAGTATGACGTATTTTTCGGAGGAAATCAGGCCCTTGTAAAGATCAAAACGAAAGCAGGTACGGGACGCAGGGTTTTGGTAATTAAGGATTCTTACGCCCACTGCTTTGTGCCTTTTATGGTAAAAGAATTTGATGAGATCCACATGCTGGATATCCGATATTATAATCAGAAACTCAGCGACCTGATAGCAGAGGGAGAATACACGGATCTTTTGTTTTTGTATAATGCATCCGGTTTTGCAGAGGACACAAGCATCAGCAGGCTGACATATTAAAGGGTCGTACTTTTAGATTGATTTGAAAAAGCGATACAGTTTTATGAAGAAGGAGGAGAAGGCCATGAGTTACGCAGATCAGGTTTTTATTGATATGTGCAATGATATTTTGGAAAACGGAGTGAGTACGGAAGGGGAAAAGGTAAGGCCGAAATGGGAGGATGGTTCTTATGCGTATACCATTAAACGATTCGGTGTGGTAAACCGTTATGACTTAAGAAAAGAATTTCCGGCTATGACGCTGCGCAGGACGGGGCTGAAAAATGCATTTGATGAGCTTCTCTGGATCTGGCAGAAAAAATCAAATAATGTGCATGATCTTGGAAGCCATATCTGGGACAGCTGGGCGGATGAGAATGGCAGCATCGGAAAAGCTTACGGTTACCAGCTGCAGGTAAAGCACCAGTATCGGGAAGGCATGATGGACCAGGTGGACCGGGTATTGTATGACTTGAAAAATAACCCTTACAGCAGAAGGATCATGACAAATATTTATGTCCATCAGGATCTCCATGAAATGAACCTTTATCCCTGTGCTTACAGTATGACATTTAATGTCACGAAGGAAAAGGGCAGCGATAAGCTGACTCTGAATGCCATTTTAAACCAGCGCTCTCAGGATGTGCTGACGGCAAACAACTGGAACGTGGCGCAGTATGCCCTTTTGGTCCATATGATGGCCCAGTGCTGTGATATGCAGGTGGGTGAATTGGTCCATGTAATCGCAGATGCCCACATTTACGACAGGCATATCCCTCTGGTAAAAGAATTGATCACACGGGAGACGTATCCTGCCCCAAAGGTATGGCTTACTCCTGATGTGAAAGATTTTTATGCATTCACTGTGGATGACCTTCATGTGGAAAATTACGTAACAGGGCCACAGATTAAAAATATTCCGGTGGCAGTATAGGGAAAGGCAGGAAATTTCATGATGCAGAACAAGACAGGGCCCCAGCCCCTTGTGCTATATTATACGGAAGATAAGGGAAAGGCACAGCAGATCGAGATGCTCTGTGGACAGCTCTCTTTTAAGACGAAACGGTTAAGAGGATCAGATGCAGGAACGCCGGTGGGAAAGCTGGCGGGGATGAGCGTGAAGGCAGAAACGTCTAGCCCGGCGGGGATGAGTATAAACGCAGAAAAGGCCGGCGCATCTGCCGAAAAGTATGGCGCATCTGCCGAGAAGAATGGAGAAGCACCATCAAGGGAAAATGGTGTACCTGCAGATTACAAACAGCCGGAAGTAATGGTTTTTTCCGGGATCACGGATACGCAGCTGGATATGTTCCTTCACGGATATAAAATGGGCGGCATTTCCCCCATTTACTTAAAGGCAATATTGACACCCTACAATTATACTTGGAGCTTGTACCAGCTGACGCAGGAGCTGATCCGGGAACACACGGCAATGATGATGGAGAGGAGAAAGTAATGAATCTTATTGTAGCAGTTGATAAAAATTGGGGAATTGGATGTAACAATAAATTGCTTGTCAGCATACCCTCAGATATGAAGTTTTTCAGGGAAACGACCATGGGAAAGGTAGTGGTGATGGGAAGAAAGACTCTTGAGAGTTTTCCAAACGGGATGCCGCTGAAAAACAGGACAAACATTGTCCTGACAAAAAATCCCAGTTACCAAGTAAAGGGTGCAACGGTGCTCCATTCTCCGGAAGAGGTTTTGGAAGAACTGAAAAAGTATAATGACGAAGATATCTATATCATCGGAGGCGAGAGTATTTATCGCCAGTTCCTTCCTTACTGCAAGGTTGCCCATATTACGAAGATCGACCACGCATATCAGGCGGATGCCCATTTTCCTAATCTGGATGAAATGCCGGATGAATGGGAGATCACGGCGGACAGTGAAGAACAGACATACTTTGACCTGGAGTATACATTTTTAAAATATGAGAGGAAAGCATGAAAAAGTGTATTATTATCCCGGATTCTTTTAAGGGAACCTTAAGCGCCGTACAGATCTGCGACAAGATGAAACAGGCAGTCCTGCGTTTTTTCCCGGATTGTCAGGTTCGTGCCGTGCCGGTGGCAGACGGAGGAGAAGGAACGGTGGACTGTTTTGTCTATGCTTTGGGAGCAGAGAAAGTGACGGTCACATCCACCGGTCCTTTTGGGGAGGAAGTGGAGGCTTCCTACGCCAAGATGGGGGATACAGCGGTGATCGAAATGGCATCTGTGACAGGGCTTCCGCTGGCTGAGGGAAAGCTTAATCCGAGAAAAGCTTCCACCTTTGGCTTGGGAAAATTGATCCTCCATGCAGCTGATTTGGGATGTAAAAACATTGTGATCGGACTGGGAGGAAGCTGTACCAACGATGCAGGGACCGGTATGGTACGGGCGTTGGGAACGAAGTTTTTCGATAAAAACGGGAACGAAT
This sequence comes from Lachnospiraceae bacterium, assembly GCA_022776305.1. Lineage (GTDB taxonomy): Bacteria > Bacillota > Clostridia > Lachnospirales > Lachnospiraceae > Choladousia. The sequence goes on along the minus strand of JALFIB010000221.1, from coordinate 17,289 downwards.
TTTCACCTTGTGCAGATGAACTGGTCCAGATTGATCATATCGATAATTCTGCTCTGGAGCATCGTTTAAAAGGGATCTCTTTCACTGTCATGTGTGATGTGGACAATCCTCTTTATGGAAAAAATGGGGCGGCATACGTGTTTGCTCCGCAAAAAGGGGCAGATGAACAGTGTGTAAGAGATCTGGACCAAAATCTCAGGGCTCTTGCAGCAGGGATTGAAAAAGACCTTGGGAAAAAAGTAGCGGATCTTCCGGGAGCAGGAGCAGCCGGAGGAATGGGAGCAGGATGCGTTGCCTTTTTAAACGGTACCTTAAAGGCCGGAATAGAGACTGTACTGGAATTGGTTGGATTTGATGAAATGCTGGACGGGGCAGATGTGGTGTTTACGGGAGAAGGCAAGATCGACAGCCAAAGTTTACGGGGAAAAGTAATCATGGGGGTGGCTTCCCATGGAAAAAAGAAAGGTGTTCCGGTGGTTGCTGTAGTCGGCGCCATAGGAGAGGGCGCAGAGGAGATCTACCAATATGGCGTGACTTCTATATTCAGCATCAACCGTACCCCAGAGGATTTTTCCGTTTCCAGATACAAAAGTGAAGAAAATTTAGAGCGTACCATGGAAAGCATTTTACGGCTGTATCGTGCAGTGAAAAAGTGACCCACGAGACGGATTTTATCCGTTTCGCGGGCCATTTTTATAAAGTCAAGATGGATATTTTATTGCTTTTTCCTTGAACTGCGGTATTTTTCTTCGCAGTACTGGCAGCGGTAGATCTCTTTTTCTTCGTCTGCCAGGAAGAAAACGTGATCCAGTTCCTGCTCAATGGAAGTGATGCATCTGGGATTTTTACAGTGGATGATATTCACAAGCTTTTTCGGAAGCTTCAAGTCTTTTTTTGCTACGATCCGGCCGTTCTGGATAATGTTCACGGTGATGCGGTGGTCAATAAAGCCCAGCACATTCAGATCCAGCTGGTCGATCGGGCATTCTACTTTAATGATATCTTTCTTTCCCATCTTATTGCTGTGGGCATTTTTAATGATGGCTACACAGCAGTCCATGCGGTCAAGCTTTAAATACTTGTATATGGACATGCTTTTTCCGGCTTCAATGTGGTCTAATACAACACCTTCGTTTAATTGTCCGACGTTTAACATACTTCCACCTCCAATAATGTGAGAATCAATGCCATCCTGACGTATACGCCATATTGCGCCTGCCTGAAGTAAGCGGCACGTGGATCTTCGTCCACCTCCACAGAGATCTCGTTGACACGGGGAAGGGGATGGAGAATCATCATGTCCGGCTTCGCAAGTTTTAATTTCTCGCTGTCCAAGATATAGAAGTCTTTCATGCGCACGTAATCTTCTTCGTTGAAGAAACGCTCTTTCTGGACTCTTGTCATGTACAGAAGGTCAAGTTCCGGGAGGGCATCTTCCAGACTTGCTACTTCTACAAACTCCTGATTGTTTTTACGGAGCACGTCTTCCCTGATATTGTCGGGGATGCGGAGCTCTTCCGGGGAGATCAGCACGAATTTAATATTCGGATAGCGGATCAGCGCCTGAATCAGGGAATGGACGGTACGGCCGAACTTTAAGTCTCCGCAAAGACCGATGGTAAAGTTTCCGAGACGTCCTTTTAAGGAACGGATCGTCAGAAGGTCTGTGAGCGTCTGGGTGGGGTGTTGATGTCCACCGTCTCCTGCATTAATGACCGGGATAGATGATTTCATGGATGCTACCAGGGGAGCACCTTCCTTTGGATGGCGCATAGCGCAGATGTCGGCATAGCAGGAAATCACGCGGATGGTATCGGATACGCTCTCGCCTTTTGCTGCGGAACTGGAATCAGCCGAAGAAAAACCAAGTACGCTACCACCCAGATTCAACATTGCTGCTTCGAAACTGAGTCGTGTTCGTGTACTTGGTTCATAAAATAAAGTAGCTATTTTCTTGCCGTCACATGCATGTGCATATTTTTTAGGATTTGCTTCAATATCATTTGCAAGGTTCAGAAGCTTGTCAAGCTCTTCTACCGAGAAATCCAATGGACTCATCAAATGTCTCATAGTATCCTCCTTGTTGTATTAGTGAAAAAGTATCTGAATTTATATCTCACGCTATCATATACTATCCGCTGCAGAAATTCAAGATTTTTTTATGTACAAAATTCAAACAGTGGGGAATATTTGAAAAAAAGCCAAGTAGATATTCGCAATCTGCTTGATTCGGTTAAAAAATAAAATAAAATTTATATAAAGGGGTAGCAGAGGCGGTGGAAGGTTGGTACAATAAGGGAAAGCGAAATGAAAAGGAGGAAAAGATGGCTATGGAATATATTGAAAAGAAAAGATGGGCATTTCTTGGCTTGCCTCTTACTTTTACAAAATATAAGATCACAGAAGAGATTATTACGGTAGACAGCGGACTGCTGAAAAAGGTGGAGAACGACTGCTATATGTATAAAGTAGTAGATGTACGCCTTGAGGTGAGTTTATTGGAGCGGATTTTTGGACTGGGGACGGTGCACTGCTTCAGCGGAGACCTGACGAATCCGGACTTGCGCCTGCTCCACATCAAACGGGCGAAAGAGATCAAAGACTTTATTTTAAAACAGTCTGAGGAGGAAAGGCTGAAGAGAAAGACCTTGAATACCCAGAGGCTTGACGGGGTCCCGGGATCCGGAGCCGGTGACAGCTGCGAGGACTGAGCATTATTTGCTGCGGGGGCGGAAGATTTTTTACCGCGAAGATGAAAGATTTTTCTTTTGAGAAGACTGAGATTTTTTCTGGCTGTTGACAGTATTTCCGAGCCTTGGTAGAATAGGCAGGGACGATTTTGAGAAAAACAGTTGGAGGAAAATACTGTGAGTAATATAAAAGAAGAGATTAAGAAGAGACGGACTTTTGCCATCATCTCCCACCCGGATGCCGGTAAGACTACACTGACAGAAAAGTTCCTGCTTTATGGCGGGGCTATCAATCTGGCAGGCTCTGTAAAAGGGAAAGCCACAGCAAGACATGCAGTGTCTGACTGGATGGAGATTGAGAAGGAGAGAGGTATTTCCGTTACTTCTTCTGTGCTGCAGTTTAATTATGGCGGTTACTGCATCAATATTCTGGATACACCGGGACATCAGGATTTCTCGGAGGATACGTACCGTACCTTGATGGCTGCTGATTCAGCGGTTATGGTGATCGATGCATCAAAGGGTGTAGAGGCCCAGACGAGAAAGCTGTTCAAAGTCTGCGTGATGCGCCATATTCCGATCTTCACATTTATCAATAAGATGGACCGGGATGCAAACGATACTTTTGAGCTTCTTGACGATATTGAAAAAGAACTTGGCATCGCTACCTGCCCCATTAACTGGCCCATCGGTTCAGGAAAGAATTTCAAAGGGGTCTATGAGCGTGGCTCGGGAAAGGTGACTACCTTTACCGATACGCAAAAAGGTACAAAGGCGGGCGTAGCCACGGAAATGGCTGTGGATTCCCCGGAATTGGAAGCATTTATCGGCACTGAGAATAAGGAAAAACTCATGGAGGAGATCGAACTTCTTGACGGAGCGTCCGCTGAATTTGATCAGGAGCTTGTCAGCAAGGGAGAGCTTTCCCCTGTATTTTTTGGATCAGCATTGACAAACTTTGGAGTTGAGATTTTTTTGAAGCATTTCCTTCAGATGACCACATCACCGCTGCCAAGGATGGCAGACTGCGGTATCGTAGATCCTATGGAGGAAGAATTTTCAGCCTTTGTATTCAAAATTCAGGCAAATATGAATAAGGCCCACAGGGATAGGATCGCGTTTATGCGTATCTGTTCAGGCCGCTTTGATGCAGGCATGGAGGTTTACCATGTACAAAGCGGCAGAAAGCAAAGGCTTTCCCAGCCTCAGCAGATGATGGCTCAGGAACGCCACGTGGTGTCAGAGGCTTATGCAGGGGATATTATCGGCGTGTTCGACCCGGGTATTTTCTCCATCGGTGATACCATCTGTATGCCGGGCAAAAAGTTTGCATACGAAGGCATCCCTACCTTTGCGCCGGAGCATTTTGCAAGGGTAAGGCAGCTGGACACCATGAAACGGAAGCAGTTTGTAAAGGGAATCAACCAGATCGCACAGGAAGGTGCGATCCAGATCTTTCAGGAATACAATACCGGTATGGAGGAGATCATTGTGGGCGTAGTAGGTGTCCTGCAGTTTGATGTGCTGAAATACCGTTTGGAAAACGAGTACAATGTAGATATCCGTCTGGAAATGCTTCCTTATGAGCATATCCGCTGGATCGAAAATGAGGAGATCGACCTGAACAAGATCGTGGGTACATCCGATATGAAGAAGATCAAGGACCTGAAAGACAGGCCGCTGCTTCTTTTCGTAAACAGCTGGTCCGTAGGCATGGTGCTTGACCGAAATGAAGGATTGATTCTGTCAGAGTTCGGAAGATAAGAAAAATCTTTCTTGCAAATATAAGGCGGATTATTTATAATGAAAGATAGTTCACACAAGACCGGAGGTGCTTTATGGAAAACACGGAACTTCATACACATAAATTAGAAAATGAAGAGCAGTTTGGAGAAGTCAGGATCGCGGATGAGGTAGTTGCCATCATCGCAGGACTTGCTGCTTCCGAAGTCGAAGGAGTTGCTTCGATGGCCGGAAATGTTACGAGGGACTTAATTGAGAAGCTCGGGATGAAGAGCTTGTCAAAGGGCGTTAAGATTACGATGGATGAGAAAACGGTACACGTTGCACTTGCTATCAATATCCAGTACGGATACAGTGTTCCGGCTACATCTGCTAAGATTCAGGAAAAGGTAAAGACGGCTATTGAGACGATGACCGGACTGGAAGTGGCAGAGGTAAATATCAAGATCGTAAACGTTTTGATGGAAAAGAATTGAGACTGAGAAAAGGGACGTGAACAGTCCCTTTTTTTTACAAGGAGATAGAAAAAGATGAGAAGAAGCGAAATCAGGGAGAACATTTTTAAGCTGGTTTTTTGCGGTGATTTCCATAGTCAGGAGGAAATTCCGGAACAGGTAGATATTTATTTTGAGGATCTGCCGGAAGTGACGGAAGAGGAGCATGCGTATATGGTAGAAAAATTCGACCATATTAAGGAGCGCATTGATGAGATCGATGAAAAGATCAATCAGGTTGCAAAGGGATGGAAGACGGAGCGCATGGGAAAAGCGGATCTGGCCATCCTTCGCCTTGCAGTGTATGAGATGCTTTATGATGAGGATGTCCCTGTGAAAGTAGCGATCAATGAGGCAGTAGAATTGGCGAAAAAGTATGGTGGGGATGAATCGCCGGCTTTTGTAAACGGGATTTTAGGAAAGATCGCGTGACCGCAGGCGCGGTAAACAGCGATGATGCTATGCAGAGGTCATGATGCAGAAAGTTTATTCAGTTGGACAGGTCAACTCCTATATTCGGAATATGTTTACGCAGGACTTCGTTTTAAATAGGATCAGTGTACGCGGGGAAGTATCAAATTGTAAATACCATTCCTCCGGACACATCTACTTTTCCTTAAAAGATGCAAGCGGAACCATTGCCTGTATTATGTTTGCCGGTGCCCGTGGGGGACTGGCTTTTCGAATGTCCGACGGGCAGCAGGTAGTCGTGGACGGGAACGTAAATGTGTACGAACGGGATGGAAAATACCAGCTTTATGCCAATCGGATCCGTCTGGACGGCGCGGGAGTGCTGTATGAAAAATTTCTTGCCTTGAAAGAAGAATTGGAAGAGATGGGGATGTTTGCCCCGGAATATAAAAAGCCGATTCCGAGGTTTGTCAAAAGGCTCGGTGTGGTGACTGCACCTACCGGCGCGGCGATCCGTGATATTATCAATATATCCACCCGCCGTAATCCGGGAATACAGCTTATTTTATATCCTGCCAAGGTCCAAGGGGAAGGAGCGGCCGAAAGCGTCGCAGAGGGACTTCGCGCGCTGGATGGGCTGGATCTTGACGTGATCATTGTGGGAAGAGGAGGAGGTTCCATAGAGGATCTCTGGGCTTTTAATGAAGAGACGGTAGCCCGCGCGATCTTCGCCTGCCAGACTCCGGTGATCTCGGCGGTGGGGCATGAGACGGATACCACCATCGCAGACTTTGTAGCAGACCTTCGGGCACCTACGCCATCGGCAGCAGCAGAGCTTGCGGTCATGGATGTAAATGCCCTTTTACAGAGCCTTGCAGCTTACAAGGAGCAGTTTGGCAGGCTTTTCTCTTATCAGGTACAAAACGCGCGGATGAGGGCGCAGCAGTATGGGATGCGGCTGAAATATACAAGTCCGATGCAGCGCATCAGGGAACAGAGGCAGAGGGCGGCAGATCTGGAAGACGCATTTTGCCAGAGTATGGATGGGATCTTAAGGGAACAAAAGCACCGTATGTCCGTCTATATAGAGAGAATGAAAGGGCTGTCACCTTTGGAGAAGCTTTCTCAGGGGTATGCCGCAGTGTCAGATGTACGGAAAAAGAGGATTTATTCCGTGGAACAGGTGAAGACCAAAGATGTGATCCAGATCTATGTCAGTGACGGACGGATCACAGCAGAGGTGGTTGATACGGAGGTGTTGTAATATGCCGGAAAAAGAAGAATTAACACTGGAAGAATCTTTCGAAAAATTAGAAGAAATGCTGGAAAAACTGGAAGACCGTGAGCTTCCGCTGGAGGAATCCTTCCAGCTTTACCAAAAAGGAATGGAACTTTTAAAGGCTTGTAATGAGAAGATCGATCTTGTAGAAAAAAAGATCCTGGTCATGAATGGGGATGGTGGACTTGACGAATTTTGATGATGAGATGAAGAAACGTGTAACGGAAGTAAAAAGCATTATTGAAAGCTACCTTCCGGAGGAAGAAGGATTCCAGAGGACGCTTTTGGAAGCAGTCAATTACAGTATGCTGGTGGGAGGCAAAAAGCTTCGCCCGCTGCTGATGCAGCAGACCTATGCAATGTTCGGGGGAACCTCTCCTGCGATCCGTCCTTTTATGGCAGCTATTGAGATGATCCATACACACTCCTTGATCCATGATGACCTGCCGGCCATGGATAATGATGAGTACCGCCGGGGGAAAAAGACTACCCATGTGGTATATGGAGAGGCAATGGCCATATTGGCAGGGGATGCATTATTGAATTATGCTTATGAGACGGCCGCTAAGGCATTCGACCTTGATCCGGGAAATCCCCGGTTGGGAAAGGCATTCCAGATCCTTGCGGCAAAGACGGGGCTGGATGGGATGATCGGCGGCCAGTCAGTGGATGTGGAATATGTGGATAAGCCTCTTACGCAGGAGCAGCTTTTCTTTATTTATAAATTAAAAACAAGCGCTCTCATTGAAGCATCTATGATGATCGGCGCAGTTTTGGCAGGGGCTACGCAGGAAGAGACAGAGAAAATCGAGAGGATCGCCAGAAACGTGGGCCTTGCTTTCCAGATTCAGGATGATATCCTCGATGTGGTCGGGGAAGAAGAAACCTTGGGGAAACCTACAAAAAGTGATGAAAAGAATAAGAAAACGACGTACGTGACGGTGAAAGGGCTGGAAAAAGCCCAGACGGACGTTGCGAAGTACTCTGAGGAGGCAATCCGTATCATGGAGGAGCTTCCTTACGAAAATGAGTTTCTGCATGAGCTGATACTCCATTTGATTCACCGTAACGCATGATGAAGGGTGGCGTTTATTCTGTTAGAGAAAATTAATGAAGTAAACGATATCAAAAATATAGAAAAGGAACAGCTTCCGGAACTGGCGCAGGAGATCAGGGATTTCCTGATTGAGAATATCAGTAAGACCGGAGGCCATCTGGCATCAAATCTGGGCGTAGTGGAGCTTACGATGGCGCTCCATCTGGCATTTGACTTGCCAAAGGATAAGATTATCTGGGATGTAGGGCACCAGTCCTATACCCATAAAATACTGACAGGACGGAAGGAAGGTTTTGGACAGCTGCGGAAGTTTGGGGGCATGAGTGGATTCCCGAAGCGTAAAGAGAGTGATTGTGATGCTTTTGATACGGGGCACAGCTCTACCTCAATTTCGGCAGGGCTTGGTTACGTTTGCGCCAGGGAAGTAAACGGCGAGGATTATTCTGTGATCTCCGTCATCGGGGACGGAGCTCTGACAGGGGGCATGGCCTATGAAGCACTGAACAATGCATCCCAGCTGAAGTCGAATTTTATCATAGTCCTCAATGACAACAATATGTCCATTTCAGAAAATGTGGGGGGCATCTCTTCCTACCTGAGCAACATCCGTACTGCTGAGAAATATACGGGATTGAAAAACGGGGTAGAAAATACACTGAATAAAATACCGGTTTACGGTGATAAATTGATTAAAGGGCTACGCAATACGAAGCAGGGGATCAAACAGTTCCTTGTCCCCGGCATGTTTTTTGAAGAGATGGGCATTACCTATCTGGGACCGGTGGACGGACACAATATTTCACAGATGCTCCGTGTTTTTAAAGATGCAAAGAAAGTAGCCGGTCCTGTTCTGGTCCATGTACTGACGAAAAAAGGGAAGGGCTTCGGACCTGCGGAACGAATGCCTTCCAGATTCCATGGGGCAGAGCCCTTTGATACAGAGACGGGGCTTCCTCTTGCCAGAAAGAAAAAAGCATCCTACACGGATGTATTTTCCACTGTTATGTGCAAGATGGGGGCAAGAGACCCGAAACTGGTGGCTGTGACAGCAGCTATGCCGGACGGGACGGGATTAAAACGTTTCCGCAATATGTATAGAGACAGGTTTTTTGATGTAGGCATTGCGGAGGAGCATGCGGTCACCTTTGCTGCGGGGCTTGCGGCGGGAGGATTGAAGCCTGTGGTGGCTGTGTATTCTTCTTTTTTGCAGAGGGCATTCGATCAGGTTATCCATGATGTCTGTATCCAGAATCTCCATGTAGTTTTTGCAGTAGATCGTGCAGGGCTGGTAGGAAGTGACGGAGAGACACATCAGGGATTGTTTGACCTTTCTTATTTGTCTTCCATCCCCAATATGTGTGTGATGGCCCCGAAGAATAAATGGGAGCTTGCAGATATGCTGAAATATGCTATTTCTTATGAAGGCCCCATTGCCCTTCGCTATCCAAGAGGGGAAGCCTTTGACGGGCTGCAGGAATTCAGGGCGCCTATCAAGTTTGGAAAGAGCGAACTGATCTATGATGAAAACGGAGTTGCTCTTGTAGCAGTGGGCAGCATGGTGGCTACTGCACTCTCTGTGAGAGAGATGATGAAAGCTTTAGGGTACCACTGTACCATTGTGAATAGCAGGTTTGTAAAGCCTATTGATGAAGCAATGCTGGATTATCTGGCAAAGGATCATCGGCTGGTGGTCACTATGGAAGAAAATATAAAAAATGGCGGATTCGGGGAAAAGGTTCTGGAATACTATAATGAAACAGAAGCTGATGTAAAGGTGCTGCAGATCGCCTTGCCGGATGATTACATCGAACACGGGAATGTGGAAATATTGAAAAAAGAGGCATGTATTGATGCGGAATCCATATTTAAAAAGATAATCGCACAGTACCGTCCGTAAGACATGGCATAGCACTAGTCGGGCACGAAAATAGTGCAGGATAGTAAAACGCGTCGAGTGCTGGTACAGAAGAAACAGAGGAATGGAGCAAAAGGATGAAAGAGAGACTGGATGTGCTGCTGGTCCGCCAAGGATTAGCTGCTTCACGGGAAAAGGCAAAGGCAGTCATTATGGCCGGAAACGTTTTGGTCAATGGTCAGAGGGAAGATAAAGCCGGGACAATGATCGATGAAAAAGCAGAGATCACCGTAAAGGGAAAACAGCTGGCATACGTCAGCCGCGGTGGCCTGAAGCTGGAGAAAGCGATGAAGCATTTTTCCTTGACCCTTGAGGGAAAAGTCTGTATGGATGTGGGCGCTTCTACCGGAGGATTCACGGACTGCATGCTGCAGAACGGTGCAGTAAAGGTATATTCTGTGGATGTGGGGCATGGACAGCTGGATTGGAAACTGCGCAATGATGAGCGTGTGGTCTGCATGGAAAAGACAAATATCCGGTATGTGCTGCCGGAAGATATTGAGGAGCCGCCTTCTTTTGTATCCATTGACGTTTCATTTATTTCCCTGACAAAAGTCCTACTTCCTGTCAGGGCTCTTATGACAGAAGAGGGGGAGATCGTCTGTTTGATCAAGCCCCAGTTTGAGGCGGGAAGAGAAAAAGTGGGAAAAAAAGGCGTGGTCCGGGATCCCAAGGTACACGAAGAAGTGATCGAGAAGGTATTGTCTTTTGCACATAGTACAGGGTTTTCCAGCTTGGATCTTGAGTTTTCACCTATTAAAGGGCCGGAAGGAAACATTGAGTACCTGCTCCATTTGAAAAAATGCCCGGAAGGTGAGATGGGGACAGGGATAGAACCGGAGACAGTGAAAGAGATCGTTGCTAAGGCCCATGAGACGCTGGATTAGAAAAAGATATTAGGAAAGAAAAGAAAAACTGGATTCGGAAAAAGGCAACAGGCCGGAAAAAAGACGTTGGATTAGAAAACCGGAAAGAGAATACAAGATGGATACATTTTATGTGATCACAAATTATCTGAAAGATCCGGAGCTGGAAACAGCCGGATACATAAAAGAATATCTGGAACAAAAAGGAAAAAAATGTTATATTCAGCAGAAGGAGACAAAAGATCCTTTGAGCCAGTATAAGTATACCGATGCACAGAGGATCCCTGCGGACGCAGAGTGTGCGCTGGTACTTGGAGGGGACGGAACCCTTTTACAGGCGGCAAGAGATCTGGTAGACCACCCCATTCCCCTTCTGGGAATTAATATGGGGACTCTGGGTTATCTTGCTGAGATTGAATGCAGAAACATAAAGCCTGCACTTGACAAGCTGATCACAGGGGAGTTTTCCATTGAGAAGAGGATGATGCTCCACGGAGTAGCCTGGCATCAGAACCGACAGATGCTCAGTGATGTGGCTTTAAACGATATCGTAATATCCAGAAACGGAAGGCTGAGAGTAGTAGATTTTAATGTATATGTTGATGGGGTTTACCTGACCTCTTATTCAGCGGACGGCATTATCATTTCTTCACCGACGGGGTCTACCGGATACAATCTGTCGGTGGGAGGACCCATCGTGGCGCCACAGGCATCACTGATGCTTCTCACTGCCATAGCTCCCCATACCCTCAATTCACGTCCCATCGTCCTTCCGGAGGATGTGGAGATCGTGATTGAAATCGCTTCCAGCCATGGAACTGATATGGACGGGGCAGAGGCAACTTTCGACGGAGATACTTCCGTGAAGCTAAATGCCGGGGATAAGATCGTGATTACAAAATCAGAGCGCAAGGTGAAGATGATAAAAACGAAAAATACAAGTTTTCTGGAGATTTTGCGGGAAAAAATGAATAATTAGCAGTAAATCAGCAAAGTGGAGGAATGCAGAGCGATATGAAGATAGGAAGACATGCAAAAATTGTTGATCTGATCGGGAAATACGACATAGAGACACAGGAAGAATTGGCAGAATACCTGCGGGAAGCCGGTTACCGGGTGACACAGGCCACCATTTCCCGTGACATCCGCGAATTGAAGCTGACTAAGATACCTACCAATGACGGGAAGCAGAAATATGCTTTGATGCAGAACCAGAGCACAGGGATGAATGAGAAATATCTTCGTGTTCTGAAAGATGGCTTTGTTTCTATGGATATGGCTCAGAATATCCTGATCGTGAAGACAGTTTCAGGAATGGCAATGGCAGTGGCTGCCGCCATTGACGCAATGCATTGGACAGAAGTGGCAGGATGTATCGCTGGTGACGATACTATTATGTGTGCGATCCGAAGTACAGACGATACCATCCGCGTCATGGATAAAATAGCCAGGATTGTTGGGAAAAACCACAGCAAACCAGAGTAAGGACCGTGGAAAGAAACCCCAGAAAACCAGAGTAGGGGACACAGCAGATTTTTATAGCGGATGAAGGATCCGGTGGGAGAGAGCAGGTAAAATCATGTTAGTAAGCTTACACGTAAAGAATATGGCGTTGATCCGTGAGGCGGAAGTGGAATTCGGAAAAGGGCTCAATATTATGACAGGTGAGACCGGTGCAGGAAAATCAATCGTGATCGGTTCTGTGAATATTGCGCTGGGAACCGGAAACTTTAAAGATTATGTCCCGGAGGATGCAGACTATGCGTTGGTGGAGCTAGTGTTTACCACGGACAGTCCCCGCGTACGCCAGATGATGGATGATCAGGATATACCGTTTGAGGATCAAGACATTATCATTACGAGAAAATTTAAAGGCGGAAGAAGTGTCAGCAAGGTGAATGGGGAGACCGTCCCGGTTGCTTTTGTAAAAGAGCTCTCTTCTGAGCTGATTGATATTCATGGGCAGCATGAACATCAGTCTTTATTGTATGGGAAAAACCATTTGAATATTTTAGACGGATTTGCAGGGGAGGAACTCTCCTCGCTTTTAAAGGACTGCCAGCAACAGTACCATGGGTTTCAAAAGATAAAGCGAGAGTGGCAGAAAGCAAATAAGGAAGAAAGCGAACGTGCCAAAGAACTTGATTTTCTTCAATTTGAAGTCAATGAGATTGAGGCGGCTGCCCTGCAGATCGGGGAAGATGAAGAACTGGAAGCTTCCTACCGGCTGATGGTAAATGGGCAGAAGATCATGGAGGCCCTGTCTGAGACGGGTGCTCTCACTGGCGCCAACGGGTTTTCAGGTGCCAGCGATGAAATCGGCCGTGCTGCCAGGGCTATTGGAAGTGTGCGGGATTACGATGAAACTCTGGGACAGCTTTCCGATACTCTGTTGGATATCGAGTCCTTGATGGGGGATTTTAATAGAGGCCTATCTGATTATATGGACCAGTTTACCTTTGATGAGCAGGAACTTCGGAGAATTGAAGAACGTCTGGACTTGATCAATCGTTTTAAGACAAAATATGGAAATACCATTGAAAAAATCATAGAAGCAGGAAGACAGAAAAGGGAGAGGCTGGAAGTCTTATCCAACTATGAAGCTTATCTTTGCAATTTAAAAGCAGAATATGAAAAAAAGGAAAAAGAACTGAAAAAAACGGCGAATGAAATTTCAAAAATCCGGAAATCATATGCGAAACAGCTTTCTGCAAAGATTACAGAGGCTTTGATCGACTTAAACTTTCTTGAGGTACGGTTTGACATTGATTTTAAGGAGTTGAAAGAAGTTGGGGAAACTGGGCAGGATGAGATCTGCTTTATGATCTCCACAAATCCGGGCCTGCCGTTGCGACCTCTCGGAAGTGTGGCATCCGGCGGTGAGCTCTCCAGGATCATGCTGGCCATTAAAGCAGTGATGGCGGACAAGGATGAGGTAGAGACACTGATTTTTGATGAGATCGATACAGGGATCAGCGGCCGTACGGCACAGAAAGTGTCGGAAAAAATGGCAGTGATTGCCGGCAACCACCAGATACTCTGTATTACCCATCTGGCTCAGATCGCGGCTATGGCGGACCATCATTATGTGATTGAAAAAAAGCCTGCGGACAGCAAGACAGTGACCAATATCGGCCTTCTGACAGAGGAAGAGAGCGTATTGGAATTAGCACGTATCTTAGGCGGCGCAAAGATTACAGATACGGTGCTGCAAAGCGCCAGAGAAATGAAAGAACTGGCAAAAAACGAAAAAAAATACTAGTGTGGTTTGGCGATTATTCCACATACTGAATGCAGAGGCCAAGAAAAGGCACTCTGCATTTTGTTTTTGGAGGTGCAAAAGATGAATGCCAGACAAAAATACAGAAGATTTGTTTGTTTTTTGCTTGTTTTGAGTATTTTAGCCCTTGGCTGCTGCGGCGTGGAAGTAATACGTGACCAGATACCGGACCAGATGAAGATCTCAGACCAAGAAGAGATCCCTGAGCTGTTCCATCCTGTGTTTGCTGATCTGGTAAAGTCCCAAAAAGAAGGGGAGTATACACTTTCTTACCGCTTATTCGGGAAGATCCCGCTTAAAACGGTGGAAGTTACCGTTGTGCCAAGAAAAAAAGTGTATGCCGGAGGAACTCCCATTGGTATCTATCTTGAGACGGATGGGGTGCTGGTGATCGACACAGGCACCATAACAGGAAAGGACGGAAGAGAATGCTGCCCGGCAGAAAACATTGTACGTTCCGGGGATTATATACAGGAAGTGAACGGGGAAAAGGTTTCTACAAAAGAGGAATTGATTGCATGTATCGGGAAAAACAACGGAGATGACCTGGTTTTAGAGGTGGATCGGAAAGGAGAGCAGGTCCGGCTTTCTGTCACCCCTGTTTTAGATCAGGAAGGGAAGTACCGGGCGGGAATCTGGGTGCGGAATGACACGCAGGGCATCGGGACACTTACTTATCTGGAAGAAGACGGTTCTTTTGGGGCGCTGGGACATGGGATCAGTGACGTGGATACGGGAGAATTGCTGGATGTAAAAGGCGGGACCTTGTACGATGCCGATGTGGTTTCTGTGGTAAAAGGGAAGCAGGGAATCCCGGGCGAGCTATCAGGGGTGATCCATTACAGTGAAGGGTATAAGATCGGGGAGATCGAGAAAAATGAGAAAAACGGCATTTTCGGGAAAGTGAGCTCCCTTCCAGCACTGGTACGGGATACAGAACTGTATGAGGTAGCCCATAAGCAGGAGGTACAGACGAGAAAAGCATCGATCCTGTGCTCCGTTGATGGGGCGTGTAAGGAATATGAGATTGAGATAAAAGAGATACGGGTCAACGGAAAGGACGTAAATAAAGGAATGGTCATCGAGGTGACAGATCCGGAGCTTCTGGAAAAAACAGGCGGTATAGTGCAGGGAATGTCAGGGTCGCCGATCATACAAAATGGGCGGATCGCAGGTGCGGTCACCCATGTGTTTGTCAACAACCCTGCAAAAGGATATGGCATATTTCTTGAAAATATGATGGGCTAGTCAAGCGTAAAAAGCAGTTTTCTATTTTTGCAGCTCTGAGATTATGTTTTTTAACCGCATGATAGTTTTTGTCTTGTTAAGGTCATCATATCCCACGGATTCGGCTTTGTGGATCAGATGTTCCTGACATGCTAAAATGAACTCAGGACGTTCGAATCGAAGCATGACAGGTGGTGAAGAAGTTCGGATCATTAAAGCCGTTCCATTCTCGTTTACCGTTAAACAATAGTCTTGCTTATCGTACTTAGGGGCCGGAACGAAAAAGTAGTTGTCATACTGTTCCATTAGCCTTACGATATTTTTTAAGTGAAGGATGTATGATTCAGGCGTGTAAATAGGCTGGTTTTGAGAAGTTGCATAAGGCGATGCAATGGGAACCTTACCTTCACGTACCTCTTTTGCACTGGAAAGACGCGATATATCCAGACATTTATTCTTTTTTAAACAAGCTTCAAAATGAGGTATTTCATCTAGATACATCTGCAGCATCCGCTTCCAGACGGGTGTGTCTATTTCTTTGATGTATTGCTCTAAAAGCTCTTTCGGCATCGTATTGACGGAAAGGGTATTCACGAACTGGGTGATATCTCCTGTCCTTGCCAAGGTATCCATAAAAGGGTCGAAAAAATCCATCGGATCCTTGTAGACTGTGATAGCCGGACGGCACATGGATAGATAGTCATAATATTGCTTCATATAAGCAGATACCAGAGCCGGATCCGTAGAAAACAAAGTGATGTTGTTGTTGCTTTTCAGCCCGATTGTGGAAGAGGTCTGGATACAATGCCCGGGAACGATGATGGTAGAACGCCTATATAGGTTATCGCGCAGCCTTGGATAATAGTATACTTTCATTTTGCCCGTACTATATAGGGGAAGCCAAAAGCGCAGGGCTTCTGCATACCGGTTTAAGTGATTAACAGCCGGCATTATCTGATGAAAAACAAATCCTTTTTCTATCAGCTCAAACATATTATTTTGAAGCTGCTTTGTAAGCATGAAATCGGTAAGCAGCCATTCCAGATTATCATCAGATATGACGAGGATAGGAGAGGGCTGGTCAAGGCTTGAGAGAAGCTGCATCATAAGGGACATGACTTCCCGGCGGCCATCTTCCCCGTAACAAAATTTTGTTTCATTTTCAAAAACCGTTATGGTGGATTCCGGATCTGTTTCAGATGGCTTTACAGGAATTAGGTCAAAGCTTACAGCCAGCTGGTCTATAAGATCCTCATTGCCGAGAAGCCATTCTTCGATCCTTTCGGCTAAGTCTTCGGTAGGCAGGGAAGAACGGATGGAAGATTGTTCCAGCATTTCGGCAAGGGCATTCCTCTGGTAATCTGCCTTGCAATGGGATGCGAAAAACATAGAAATATGCTTGATCCGCTCCGGATTGCGGGGCTGTTTTCTTTTTCCGGAACGCATCAAGCTGACCAGTGAAGGGTCAACGGAAATCCCCTGTGCCAGTTCTTTGTTGGAAGTCTGGGTAATTTTCATCAAGAAAACTAATTTATCTTTAAAATACATAAGCGCCTCCGGAAAGCTGAATGATGTTTGGACTTGTTCGCAGATAAGCGATATTGTAACAAGTATAAAACAACGGTTACTGTCATTAAATATTATATGTCATAAAAGATGACAAATCAACGGATTCTATTGCATTTTTTACTGGTGTAGTATATGATAAAAGTAATTATTTGGTAATATGTCGGATGATTTTATTGCTATAGTTGATGAAAAAAAGACAGAATAATTAGACTGTCATTTTTTATGTCATGTCTACAAACAAAAATTTTATATCTACATGGATGGACAGATGATAGAAAGGAAGTACGAGGGGACGAAATGACGATTCAGGAGTGTTACGAAAAGCTGGGGGGAAATTATTCAGAAGTATTAGGAAGGCTGGTAAGCCTAAGACTGGTCCAGAAATTTATCACAAAATTTTTGGACGACACCAGCTATGGAGAATTATGCAGGGAGATGGAGCTGGGCAACCGGAAAGAAGCCTTCCGGGCAGCCCATACGTTAAAAGGCGTATGTTTGAATCTGGGCTTGGGAAATCTATCTGTATCGGCAGAACGCCTCACCGACCTGCTGAGGCCTGAGACAGACCAGATCGCTCCAGAAGCTTTCTGCGAACTGGAAAATGTAAAGCTGGATTATGAAAATACAGTGGAAGTGATCCGGACATATTTAGAGTGTCCCACAGACTGACGGCAGGGAGAAACGGCCATAACGAAGGAAGTAATCTTATATTCTGGCAAAAAATTGATTACAAAATGTTGGAAATGATATATAATAAA
>JALFIB010000186.1 GCA_022776305.1 Lachnospiraceae bacterium | reverse complement strand
TTCGTGCATAGATTGATACAGGAGGCCACATTCCTTATATTATAAAACACTCTGCCGAACACATCTCGTCTTACGGTGAAACCGAGTGAACTGTGATTACAAGGGATAATTGCATAAGAATGATAAAAAATATACAGACCTGTTAAAAAGATGACAATAAATAGTTAAAAAAATATCAAAAATAAAACAAAATTAACAATATTCTCAGAAAATTCTTGTAAACACATAGGTAATCATGTATAATGACATTTAGCAGTAATGTGGAGAGATTATTAAATTTATACAAAAGGAGGAATCGATTATGCTGGATCAATCTTACTACCAGAAAGTAGATGAGATTATCGAAGCCCATGGACGTAAGCCAGGCTCGTTGATCCCGATCATGCAGGAGATTCAGGAAGAGTACCGCTATCTGCCGGGAGAACTCCTGACTTATGTAGCCGGCCAGATTGGAATCACAGAAGCTAAGGCTTACAGTGTAGCCACATTTTATGAGAACTTTTCTTTTGAAGCCAAGGGAAAATACGTTATTAAAGTGTGCGACGGTACGGCTTGTCACGTGCGGAAATCTATGCCGGTGCTTGAGGCGCTTTACAAAAAGCTTGGGCTTTCCAAAAAGAAAAAAACCACAGATGATATGATGTTTACCATTGAGACGGTTTCCTGTCTCGGCGCTTGCGGCCTTGCACCGACGATGATGGTGAATGAGGAAGTGCATCCGAGAATGACTCCGGAGAAAGCAGAAGCGCTGATTGACGAATTAAGAGGAGGTGGCGGAGCATGATTCAGAACAAAGAAGCATTAGCACAGGTTCGGGAAGATGCAAAAAAGACATTGGAGTCTTACAGCTGCCGGATTCTTGTCTGTTCCGGAACGGGCTGTATAGCCACAGGTTCCGAGAAAATTTATGAGAAGTTTATTGAGATTACGAAAGATGCACCGGGCGTTGTACTGGAGTTTGCACCTCATGATGAAGGAGAACATGTGGGTGTAAAGAGGACAGGATGCCAGGGTATCTGTGAACTTGGACCTCTTGTTCGTATCCAGAAAGGGGACAAGGTCGTACAGTATACGAAGGTACAGCTTTCTGATTGTGAAGAAATTTTCAAACGCAGCGTGATCGGTGATGAAGTACTGGAACGCCTGCTTTACAAACAGAATGATGTTGCCTACGAAAAACCTGAGGAGATTCCTTTCATTGCAAAGCAGACAAGGCTTGTTCTTGAAAACTGCGGTAAGTTTGATGCAGAATCTCTTGACGAATACATAGCAAGCGGCGGTTTTTCAGCGCTGGAAAAAGCCATGTTTGAATTGACACCGGACCAGATCATTGATGAAGTGGACAAATCTGGCCTGCGTGGACGTGGAGGCGGTGGCTTCCCAGCTGGAAAGAAATGGAAACAGGTAGCGCGTCAGAAAGAGACCATCCGCTACGTTGTATGTAATGGTGATGAGGGTGACCCGGGAGCATTCATGGATGGTTCCGTAATGGAAGGTGACCCGTATCGCTTGATTGAAGGTATGATGATCGCAGCTTATGCAGTGAAGGCAGCAGACGGATATATTTATGTACGTGCTGAGTATCCTATGTCTGTAAAGCGTCTCCGCCATGCCATTGCTGAGCTGGAGAGCAGAGGACTTCTCGGCGACAATATTATGGGCACTGATTTCAGTTTCCATATGCATATCAACCGTGGTGCCGGAGCATTTGTCTGTGGTGAAGGATCTGCCCTGACAGCTTCCATCGAAGGTAACCGCGGTATGCCTCGTGTAAAACCGCCTCGTACGGTTGAAAAAGGCTTGTGGGAAAAACCGACTGTATTAAATAACGTTGAGACATATGCCAACGTTCCGAAGATCATCCTGAACGGAGCTGACTGGTACCGCAGTATCGGTACAGAGGGAAGCCCGGGAACTAAGACATTCTCACTTACCGGTGCGATCCAGAATACAGGCTTGATCGAAGTGCCGATGGGTACTACCCTTCGTGAGATTATTTTTGATATCGGCGGCGGATTAAAAGGTGACGCTGAGTTTAAGGCTGTACAGATCGGTGGCCCGTCCGGCGGATGTTTGACAGAAGAGCATCTTGATGTACCCCTTGATTTTGACTCTGTGAAAAAATTTGGAGCAATCGTTGGTTCCGGC
Source organism: Lachnospiraceae bacterium (assembly GCA_022776305.1). GTDB lineage: Bacteria > Bacillota > Clostridia > Lachnospirales > Lachnospiraceae > Choladousia. The sequence goes on along the minus strand of JALFIB010000186.1, from coordinate 9,831 downwards.
GGCCTTGTTGTTATGGACGAGCATACATGTATGGTAGAAGTGGCACGTTTCTTCATGAGCTTTACCCAGAGAGAGTCCTGTGGTAAGTGTGTACCGTGCCGAGAAGGTACGAAACGTATGCTGGAGATCCTTGAGAAGATCGTCGCAGGCAAGGGCGAGTTGGAAGACCTTGACCGTCTGCAGGAGCTTGCAGAGATGGTTAAGAGCATGGCTCTTTGCGGTTTGGGCAAGAGTGCTCCGCTTCCTGTACTTTCTACACTGCGCCTGTTCCGTCATGAATATGAAGAGCATATCGTTGAACATAAGTGCCGTGCGAAAGTCTGCGAGGCAATGAAGAAGTATGTCATTAACCCTGAATTCTGTCGTGGCTGCTCGAAGTGTGCAAAGAACTGTCCGGTAGGCGCTATTTCCGGAGAGATTAAGAAGTGTTTCCACATAGATCCGCTGAAGTGTATCCACTGTGGTGCATGTAAAGAGAACTGTGCATTCGATGCAATTTACGTAGAAGATTAGGAGGTGACGATATGGGAGTAATGACGATTGACGGTAGAAAAGTTGAATTTACCGATGAAAAGAATATATTAACGATTATCCGCAAAGCTGGGATCGATATTCCTACCCTTTGCTACCATTCAGAGCTTTCCACATTCGGAGCCTGCCGCCTCTGTACCTGTGAGGACGACCGTGGAAGAATGTTTGCCACTTGCTCCGAGGAGCCAAGAGATGGCATGGTGATTTTTACAAATACAGAAAGACTGAGAAAATACAGAAAATTGATCATTGAGCTGCTTCTCGGTTCCCATTGCAGAGACTGTACTACTTGTGAGAAGAGCGGCAACTGTAACTTGCAGACGCTGGCTAGACGTTTCAATGTAATGAATGTCCGTTTTGACAATTACAAAGAAGAGCGTCCTCTTGATTTCAGTTCTCCATCTATCGTGAGAGATCCGAACAAGTGTATCCTTTGCGGTAACTGTGTCCGTGTATGTTCCGAGCTTCAGGGCGTAGGTGTTCTGGGCTTTGCACATCGTGGTTCCGATGCAATGGTTATGCCGGCATTTGACAGAGAGATTGCCACCACGAAATGTGTAAACTGTGGACAGTGCCGTGTATTCTGTCCGACAGGTGCCATTAGCATCCATCACAACAGAGGGGAAGTTTGGAAAGCACTTGCAGATCCAAATCTCCGCGTAGTAGCACAGGTAGCTCCGGCAGTCCGTGTCGCAGTTGGCGATTCCTTCGGGCTTCCCAAGGGCAAGAGTGTAATGGGCAAGATAGTTGCAGCTCTTCACAGGATGGGATTTGATGAAGTATACGATACCACATTCAGTGCAGACCTTACCATTATGGAAGAAAGTGCTGAATTCCTTGACCGTGTGGCAAACGGCGGCAAGCTTCCGCTGCTGACCTCCTGCTGCCCGGCATGGGTGAAATTTGTTACAGACGATTACCCGGATTTCAAAGATAATCTTTCTACCTGCCGTTCACCGCAGGGTATGATGTCGGCAGTTATCAAAGAGTACTACCGTGATCCGGCAAACAATACAGACGGAAGAAAGACAGTTGTTGTGTCCATCATGCCTTGTACGGCAAAGAAGATGGAAGCAAAACGTCCAAACAGCTTCACAGAAGGTGAGCAGGATACGGATTACGTTCTCACCACAAGTGAGCTGATCGATATGATCAAGACTACCGGTATTGATTTTGCGGAACTGGATGCGGAGTCGGCAGATATTCCATTTGGACTTGGTTCCGGCGGCGGCGTGATCTTTGGCGTTACCGGTGGTGTTACCGAGGCTGTAATCCGTAGGTTAGCTGCAGATCAGGACAAGGCTACTATGGCCCAGATCGCAGAGTGCGGTGTTCGTCAGGATGGCTTTATCCGCGAATTTTCTATCCCATACAACGGTATGGAGGTTAAGATTTGTGTAGCCAGCGGGCTTGCAAACGCACGTACTGTTCTGGAACAGGTTAGAAGCGGTGAGAAAGAATATCATTTGATTGAGATCATGGCTTGCCGTCGTGGCTGTGTTATGGGAGGCGGACAGCCTAGACTGGCAGGAGACAGGACAAAAGCAGCGAGAACAGAAGGCATCTACAAGGCAGATAATGTATCTGTGATTAAGAAATGTGATGCGAACCCGACGATACAGGCACTGTACGAGGGTATGCTCAAAGGAAAAGAGCACAAGCTGCTTCATAATGAAGGCTATTGATCATTCCTTTTGGAGGGGCAGGTTCTTCGGAACCTGCCTTTCCGCACATAGAAAAGAAGTTTGTATTTGAATAGCCAAAAAGAATATCCAAAGAATCTTTACAGTTTCAGGAAATATGATAGAATAGTCATTACGCCAACGGAAAATATTTCTTGGGGATGTGTGAGGGTTATACGATGGAAGCAAAGGTTACGGGAAATACAGGCAAAAGGAGAAGATATCAGGGAGTCACGAGCATGACGCAGGGAAGTCCTGCCAGACTTATTCTGTTTTTTGCCCTGCCGCTGATGTTTGGTAATGTGTTTCAGCAGCTGTATACGGTGACGGATACGGCAATCGTGGGGAGAGCGTTGGGTGTGGAGGCACTGGCGGCACTCGGCGCGGTGGATTGGTTTAACTGGCTTGTACTCGGTGTTGTTCAGGGAATCACTCAGGGATTTTCCATTCTGATCGCTCAGAAATTTGGCTCAGAGGATTATGAAGATATGAGAAAGGCAACAGGTAATTCCTGTATGCTGGCAGTGATCTGCGCGGTAGTTTTATGCGTGGCTGCCCAGAGCGTGATAGATCCGGCGATTGAGCTTCTGAAAGCTCCGAAAGAAATCATTCCCATGGCATCTGCGTATCTGCGGGTGATGTTTTGTGGGATTCCGGTTCTCATGACATACAACATGGCTTCTGCCGTTCTGAGGGCGTTAGGAGACAGCAAGACTCCTCTGCATGCCATGGTTCTGGCTTCACTTACCAATATTGGTCTTGATCTTCTTTTTGTGCTTGTGTTTGGATGGGGAGTAGAAGGGGCTGCCGTAGCTACGATTCTGGCACAGATTCTTTCTGCAGTGTACTGCATTCTGGCTATCAGAAAAATTGAACTTTTGAAGCTGAAGCACAGTGATCTGAAGCTGGAGACATCCCTTTGCAGGAAATTATGCGTACTGGCCGCACCTATGGCATTTCAGAATGGAATCATTGCCGTAGGAGGAATGATCGTACAGGCGGTAGTAAATGGATTCGGCGTGGCATTTATTGCCGGATTTACAGCTACTAATAAACTGTACGGAGTTCTGGAGGTGGCAGCTACCTCCTATGGATACGCTATGGTGACCTATACAGGTCAGAATATGGGGGCCGGTGATGGAAAGAGAATTTCAAGAGGAGTCAAGGCTGGTCTGGTGATCGGAATGGTGACCTCTCTTCTGATTACGGTGGTGATGCTGCTATTTGGCAGAAATATCCTGAGCTGCTTTATTTCTGTGGAGGAAGCAGCAGGAGGGGAAGCACTTGAGATAGCATTTCGCTATTTGAAAATTATGAGTATTTTTCTGCCGATCCTGTACGTGCTGCATATTGTGAGAAGCAGTATTCAGGGTATGGGGAATACAGTGATCCCCATGGTATCCGGAATTTCGGAATTCGTGATGCGTACCGGAGCCTCCTTTTTGCTCCCGGTTCTTTTCGGGGAGAACGGAATCCTGTTTGCGGAGATTACGGCATGGATAGGAGCCGATCTGATTCTGGTGCCCGGCTATTTTCATGAAAGACGAAAGATTAAAACATAAGGTGATCCGGGGAAAATAAGAGACAGGTTTGGCTTCGGGAAACAACCTTAAAAAATTTATTTTTATAGTTGACAAATGTATGGAAATACGATAGAATACACTCGTTGTTAAGGAACAGAATAAAACATGCGGGTGTAGTTCAATGGTAGAACACCAGCCTTCCAAGCTGGATACGTGGGTTCGATTCCCATCACCCGCTTTTTTTCATGCCCAGAATATGGTCAAAATCAGTTGCGCACCAATGGGAGAATACGATTTTCCTTGCGGTCTTGCGCATGTTTGAGAAAGGGTTCTGAATCGTTACGATAAAAGTTAGAAAAGGCATCTGCCGGATGTGATATATGATCCGGACAGATGCCTTTGTCATGTCTGCAGATTTAATCAAAATGCGTGTTTTGCAGGGTTGGAATGGTTTATTCCGTGGCGACAGCGGCGTTATCCATTACTTGTTTTAATTCATTGATCATTTCTTCGTCTTTCAGGCTGAATTTAATCTCCACACGTCTGGAAGCATCCATATCGATCTGTCCATCCGATGTGTATACAGGGTTGCTCATGGAGTGGCCATTTGCAGTGAGCTTTGACTGGAGGTTTGCTTGTTCTTCTGCGTTCAGGAAAGAGCTGCAGCTTTCTATCAGATAGTTAGCAACAGCAAGTGCACGTTCCTGGGAGAGCTGCAGGTTGTAGAGGTAATCACCGCTGGTATCTGTGTACCCGTCAATACGTACTTCTGCAAGATAGTCCTGGTATTTTTCTGACATCAGTACTTTACAGTATACGGGAAGGATCTCACTGAGCATAGCGTTTCCTTCATCTGTCAGCTCGTTTTCATTGTATCCGAATAAAATATTGGAATCCAGTGCGATGGAACCGTCTGCTTCGTCAATGACTACGTTTAGGCTCTGCTGGTCAAATTCCTGCTTTAATGCTGAGATCAGATCTGCTTTGATACCGATGATCTGCTCGATTTTTTGCTGCTGCTGTGCCATAAGCTCTTCCTGCTCATCAAGGGCGGCCTGCTGCTGGAGCATAAGGGAATTCTGTTTCTCCAGCTCCGACTGCTGAGAGAGGACAAGGGCAGATTTTGCATCCAGATCCTCCTGTTGCTGGGCAAGCAATGCTGCTTGGTCTTCCAGATCATTTTGCTGGCTGGCCAGCAGATCCTCCTGCTCATCTAGGGCGGCCTGCTGGGAAGCTACAAGATTTTCTCGTTCCTCCAGCTCTGAGAGAAGCTGGCTCTGGGTTTTCTGATGGGCTGCTTCTTCGGCCAGCTTTTCCTGGTAATTCTTTTGTGCCTGCATGAAAGAGATGCACATAACTAAGACGAAAAGCAGCAGGAGACCGGCCATCATGTCAGAGTAGGAACGCCAGATGTTATGGCGCTCATACGTTTTTTTACGTTTGGAATACATAGATCCTCCTTGTTTTTCAGACCATTTTCTGCTCGTTTCCTTTTATTTGCCTTTGCGGCGCGGGCGGAATAATTTCGGTGAGTCTGTGATCTCGATCAATTCATCAAGCTTTTTCATTGTTTTTTCAAGCAGCATGCGCTGCTCGTCCTGTGAATCGTACAGCTCTGCAGAAAAATCAGAAGCAATCTGGCGGTTCTGGATATCTTTTAACTGTTTTTGCACTTCCTCCAGACTGCGGCGGATCTCAAGGTCAGACCGAACCGGTCCCATCTTTCCGATCTCGTCAGAGTACATTTGCAGCTTTTCACTGTTTTTCTCCCAGATATCTGAGAATTTTTCCAGCGACTGGTACATAAACCGTATGTAGTCCTGATACGTTTCTTTTTGCTGCGCACTGATGCGGAACGCTTCCTGCTGCGCCTCGTTCAGTTTGTCGAAGGAATGGGTGTTATACTGATCCATCTGTGCCATGTTGTCTTGCAGCGTAACAAAAGCCTGCTGCATACGCATCATAGAACGATCCATAAAATCCGTATAAGAATCCTGAGCTTTTTCAAGGGCTTGGATGGTATTGCTCAATTTGGCAAAATCTTCTGTCAGCTCGCTGCGCATCTGCTGTACTACGGTCTGGCATACGCGGGCCATGACTTCCTCTTGGCTCTGGGTAAAGGATTCCACTACTTGCTGTATCCCGTCCGTCATTTTGGCATAAGCCGGTGTGATCACCTCTTCAAAGCTCTTTGCCATCTGTTCCACAAATATTCTTGTAAGGTCATGGGACATTTCTTCCTGCGTCTTTTGGCCTTCCAACAGTTTTGACAGAGAATCCACCTCGTATGGAGGCTGGACATTCAGATAAAAGGTATCTAAGAATTCTTCTGCCAGAGCAGAAAGATTAGAAAATTCACTTCTCAGGTTGAACGAAAAGGCCAATGATAAGGAAATACCATAAATGGAAGTGATAAAAGCCACTTTGATACCGTTGATCAAAGGCGTGATGGATCCGGCCATCTGTTCATAACCGGAAGGGTCAAAACTGCGCAATCCCATGACAAGGCCTACAAAAGTACCGAGGATACCAAGGCTGGTAAGGATATCCGGGATCATCTCTAAGATACCTCTGTGGGCATAATCTTCCATACTGTCTTCGTTGATAAAACCGCGGATATCGCAGGATGCGCTTGGGTTTGAACGCTGCATGAGGCAGTATTGCTGGTAACAGTTGTCCAGATATTCATTTTGGAAAAGCGGTGCGCTTCCGTTTAATACGCTAAGAGAAAGTGCATCACTATTTTTTATGGCTGCTATGCCTCGCTTTAGTCCCCTGCTGACTTGCATCACCCGGCAAAGGCCCACAAGACAGGCACCGGCAACCATCAGCAGCATAAGGGATAAAAATGCCAGATTATAGATAATGGTGCTGCGGTCCACGTCGCGGCTGATATAAGTGATGAACACGCATACACCTACGGAAAGAACGGCTGCAAGTGCCGAAAGAAATCTACGGATATACAAAAAATCCCCTCCTTGTCTTTTTGTGTCATGCAGCCCTTTTCTCATGGCTTGGAAGAACAGAGAAAAACGGTGGCTGCTTTGCAATAATTATAAAAAAATATCAAAAAATAGTAAAGCTATTCTGAAAATTTTAAGAAAAAAAGTGCAGGTTGACGTAAGCCAAAAAAAAGGTAAAATAAGTATTGGAAATCAACTTTTTAATTATAAAACTAAATAAGGAGGAGAAGATATTGGATTACGCGAAAGAATCGTTAAAATTGCATTATGAGTGGAAAGGGAAGATCGAGGTGACACCCAGGGCATCTGTTGATAATAAAGAGGCTCTTTCCCTTGCATACACACCGGGAGTTGCCCAGCCCTGCCTGGAGATCAAAGAAGATGTAAATAAAAGCTATGAACTGACACGCCGCTGGAACACGGTAGCAGTAGTGACAGACGGCACAGCAGTCCTTGGCCTGGGTGATATCGGACCGGAGGCAGGCATGCCGGTAATGGAAGGAAAATGCGTTTTATTTAAAGCATTTGGTGATGTAGATGCGATTCCGCTTTGCGTGCGCAGTAAAGATGTGGATGATATTGTAAATACGGTTGCACTTTTAGCAGGAAGCTTCGGTGGAGTAAATCTGGAGGATATCAGTGCACCGAGATGCTTTGAGATCGAGAAAAAACTGAAAGAAAGATGCGATATCCCCATCTTCCATGATGACCAGCACGGTACGGCTGTCATCACATTGGCTGGATTGATCAATGCTTTAAAGCTTGTGAAAAAAGATATTACTCAGGTGAAGATTGTCACCAGCGGCGCAGGAGCTGCGGGAATCGCTATTATCAAACTGCTTATGAGCATGGGATTGAAGAATGTGATCATGACAGACCGGACAGGAGCCATCTATAAAGGGCGGGAAGGACTGAACCCCATTAAAAAAGAGATGGCAGAGATCACAAACCTCAATTGTGAAAAAGGTACACTGGCAGAGGTGATTAAAGGCGCAGATGTGTTTATCGGTGTTTCTGCTCCGGGTACTTTGACGAAAGAGATGGTGCAGACCATGGGACGGGACCCGATCATTTTTGCGTGCGCTAACCCCACACCGGAGATCTTTCCAGATGAAGCAAAAGCAGGAGGGGCTGCTGTGGTATCTACCGGCCGCAGTGATTTCCCGAACCAGGTGAACAACGTTCTGGCTTTCCCGGGCATTTTCCGCGGAGCACTGGACGTGCGGGCATCTGACATCAATGATGAAATGAAGATTGCCGCCGCATATGCACTGGCCGGCCTTGTGGGTGATGATGAACTGAATGCCGATTACATCCTTCCGGCAGCCTTTGATCCACGGGTAAAAGACGCAGTGGCAAAGGCAGTGGCAGAGGCAGCAGTAAAGAGCGGCGTAGCCAGAATATAGTAAGCTAAAGGACAAACGGGCATATGTTAGACTTATTCTTTAGATAACTCTTAGAATATTAGGGCTGAAGCAGAATAGGGCGCAAGGATTCCTGACTTTTGCGTTATATTTTGCTTCAGCTCCTTTTTTGCGCATTTTTCAAAAGTTTTCATTGAACCTTCTTTCAGGCAGCACGTAATAGATAAAAAAGCCGGATTATAACGAATGGTGCTGTGGTCAACCCTATGCATATTTATACTTTATAGTCGTTTGATTGTGAAAAATGCATAAAAATCGGATGCCATTTATTACGAAAATGCCAATAGACACGGAAAAGAGAAGTGTGGTAGTATTGCTGTAGTACAGGTGTACAGGGCGCTGCAAATTACTGTAAATTCTTGGAAAAAATAAAAAAAATATAAATTCTATCTAGGAAGAGATTCAATTTTCTGCTATAATAAATGTAGTTGTTTTGAAAGGAAGTTTAGACCATGGCAAGAAGAGAATATAAAGCTCAGGTGATCCGCGAGAAGATGAAGCGCGGTGACGTAGTGATTGGAGGCCATACTTTTTATATTGATCCGTCCATCACAGAGGCTCTCGGCCTTCACGGATTTGAGTTTGTGTGGATCGACGGAGAGCATTCCGCTTTTGATAAGGGAAGCACATTGGCCCATATTATGGCAGCAGCTGCTGCTGATACGGCATCGATTGTGCGGGTGCCATGGAATGATCCCGTTCTTGTGAAGCCGGTACTTGAGATGGGACCTGACGGGATTATTTTCCCCATGGTATGTACAGCTGAAGAAGCAAGGAAAGCAGTGGCAGCGTGCATGTATCCGCCGAAAGGTGTACGGGGGTTTGGGCCAAGAAGGGCAAACCACTATGGTGCCATTTCTAATGACGAGTATCTCGACCATCCGGAGGACACGTTCCTGCGCATCGTCCAGATCGAGCACATTGATGCGGTACATAATCTGAGAGAGATCCTCAGCGTGGAAGGAATCGATTTCCCACTGGTAGGAGCCAATGATCTTTCTGCATCCATTGGCCATTTGGGAGATACAAAGCATCCTGAGGTTCGGGCACTCTGCGAGGAGATCGTCAGCGTCTGCAAAGAGATGGATGTGCCTTTCGGGGTTTCTCTGGGAGCAGGAGACCATGAGGCGATACAGTATTGGATCGGTAAAGGTGCAACTTTTGTGGGATGTGGGGATGACATCAGCTATATCAGCATGGGATGTCAGGCTACGATGGAATTTGTTCACGATTGTTTGAAAAGAAAGTAGCGAATAGGATATTGCATTTGGGGATTTTGCGTTTTTGTTTTATTCGTTTTGAGGAAGTGGGATGAAGTTATCAGGGGAAGATTTTGCAGTTTCAAAAGTCAACCTCTACGAGCAGATTGCAGACAGGCTTGAGACATGGATCCTTGCAAACAGCTTTGAAGGACAGAAAAAACTGCCTTCCGAGCAGGCGCTGGCAGATGAATTTTGTGTCAGCCGGAATGTGATCCGTGAGGCATTGAAGCTTTTAAAAGAGAGAGGGCTTGTGGATTCCAGAAATGGGACCGGTTCATATATCACGAAGCCGGAAGCTACCAACCTTTCTGATGTGATCAGCCGTATGGTTGCTATGGACAATATTAATTATAGAGCAATCTACGATGTGCGTATCATTCTTGAGACGGCAGCCAGCAAACGTGCTGCGAAGCTGGTGACTGATGAGCAGCTTGCAGATATGGAAA
>JALFIB010000175.1 GCA_022776305.1 Lachnospiraceae bacterium | reverse complement strand
ATGAAGGATCCGTCCTACTGTTATAAATTTTACTGGTTGGAAGCTATCGTAGATATCATTTCGGAGGGGATTCAGGATACTACATTCGATGCAATCATTGATGAAATGATCTGCAATGCATGGTATTCCGTAAGAGAATTTTACATTCATCTTAGCGGCATGCAGGCAGATGGTCTTGTCAGAGATGGTTTGGAACGTGCTGTTTTGAAACTGACAGAACTGAGTGACCTTCCGGCAAATGCATCCAAAGTTGAAATCAAAAATGCGATCCGGGAGCACAATCCCGACCTAAAACTTGCTAAGGAACAGCTGACCAATATGGTTCCGGGACGTGCACTGGCGGGATTTTTCTCCAAAAGTGCAGAAGAAGTGCCGTGGGGAAGTATTCGTAGATTAACCGAGTATATCAGACGAATCGATAGCACCGTAATTCGTCTGCCTTATACCTTCGGAGATAGCAGTAAGCTGAAAAAGGAAGTTCATTTCAATCCAGATTGGATGCGCATGATTCAGGACAATACGGTAAATATTCTGGGATGGATTCAATACGAAAAAGTGAAATGGCTGCAGAATAATAATCCAGAGGTTCCGGGCCTGATCTACAAGCTGGCTCCGATGGATGAAAAGATGCGAAAGCTGAATAACGTACGTAAACTTTGGGAAGGCATTCTGGAAGTAAGAGAAGTATGCGATGTCTTTACGGGTAAGCCGATTATAACAAAGCAGTATGATGTTGATCATTTTATACCATGGTCTTTTGTTATGAATGATGAACTTTGGAATTTGATGCCGATGGATTCTTCTTTGAATTCGTCGAAGAGTAACAAGCTTCCAAAATGGGATCCTTTCTTCGCAGTATTCGCAGAAAACCAGTACGGAATGTACAATCTGATCCACGAGCGGGCAGGCCTTCATAAGCTGTTTGAAGCCTGCTATCGGGATAATCTGCATTCTATCTGGGCAGGACAGGAATTGTACAGACCGGGAAATTCAAGGGAAGAATTCTATAATATCCTGCAGAAAAACATGCAGCCGGTCTATGATTCGGCCAGACGGCAGGGATATGAAATCTGGAATTTGCGGGAATAAGTAAAACAAAAGGAGGAGCAATCGTATATTTATAGAAGAAAATGCTGTCAATCCGTGGTGTTTCACAAAAAGTTTGTTATTTTTTTGTTGATTTTATTTGCTAAATATGTATAATGTTATTTAGTGAAGTAGGAATACTACTTTAGGCAACTGTAACATCTGCGTGTGCAGAAGGTTATGATACGTTATTTCAAAGAAATGAGGTAAGAATAAGATGGCAGAAATCAATTTAAGCAAGTATGGTATTACCGGAACTACAGAAATTGTACACAATCCTTCTTACGAATTCTTGTTTGAAGAAGAAACAAAACCGGAACTGGAAGGCTTTGACAAAGGTCAGGTCAGCGAACTGGGTGCTGTAAATGTTATGACAGGTGTATATACTGGCCGTTCCCCTAAAGACAAATATATCGTTATGGATGAAAATTCCAAAGACACAGTATGGTGGACAACAGATGAATACAAAAATGACAACCATCCGATGTCAGAAGAGACATGGGCAGTTGTAAAAGACATCGCTAAGAAAGAGCTCTGCAACAAGAGACTGTTCGTAGTAGATGCATTCTGTGGCGCTAACAAAGACACACGTATGGCTATCCGCTTCATCGTTGAAGTTGCATGGCAGGCACATTTCATCAAGAATATGTTCATCGCTCCGTCAGAGGAAGAACTGGAAACATTCGAGCCGGATTTCGTTGTTTACAACGCATCTAAAGCAAAAGTAGAAAACTACAAAGAACTTGGACTGAATTCCGAGACTTGTGTAGCATTCAATATCACAAGCCGTGAGCAGGTTATCATCAACACATGGTACGGCGGAGAGATGAAGAAAGGTATGTTCTCCATGATGAACTACTATCTGCCGCTGAAGGGTATTGCTTCCATGCACTGCTCCGCAAACACAGATATGAACGGTGAGAACACAGCAATCTTCTTCGGTCTTTCCGGAACAGGTAAGACAACACTTTCCACAGATCCGAAGCGTCTCCTCATTGGTGATGACGAGCACGGCTGGGATGACAACGGCGTATTCAACTTCGAAGGTGGATGCTACGCAAAAGTTATCAACCTTGACAAAGAGTCTGAGCCTGACATCTACAATGCAATCAAGCGCAACGCTCTTCTTGAGAACGTTACTCTGGATGCTGAAGGCAAGATCGATTTCGCTGACAAGAGAGTAACAGAGAATACTCGTGTATCTTACCCGATCAACCATATCGAAAATATCGTTCGTCCGGTATCTTCCGCACCGGCAGCTAAGAATGTTATCTTCCTGTCAGCAGATGCATTTGGCGTACTCCCGCCAGTATCTATCCTGACTCCGGAGCAGACACAGTACTACTTCCTGTCTGGATTTACAGCAAAACTTGCTGGAACAGAGCGTGGTATTACAGAGCCGACACCGACATTCTCCGCTTGCTTCGGTCAGGCATTCCTGGAGCTGCATCCGACAAAATATGCAGAAGAGCTTGTTAAGAGAATGGAAAAGAGCGGCGCTAAAGCTTACCTTGTAAATACAGGATGGAACGGAACAGGAAAACGTATCTCCATTAAAGATACTCGTGGTATCATTGATGCTATCCTCAATGGCGATATCAAGAACGCTCCGACAAAGACTATCCCGCACTTCAACTTCGAAGTTCCGACAGAGCTTCCGGGTGTTGATCCGGCTATTCTTGATCCTCGTGATACTTATGCTGATGCTTCCGAATGGGAGACAAAGGCTCAGGATCTGGCAAGCAGATTTATCAAGAACTTTGCAAAATACGAAGGCAATGCTGCTGGTAAAGCACTTGTTTCCGCAGGTCCGCAGAAATAATCCATATCGTATTTATAGAGACGGTGTCATTTGGCACCGTCTTTTTTGACCGAATCAAGTAAGTCCCCTACTTCAAATGTGCAGAGCATTAAGTGGTGGGTGGGGACTTGTATCCGGCATATGTTTTGCAGAAATTAGTGAAATGTAGGTCATATTTCTATAAAACTGTTTCCAAATCAAGGAAAATACGTTACAATGAAGACGTACAAAAGACATATGCGGGGAGGGATTTTGATGAACCACCATATGGAAAAAGAACAGGGATTAAAAAGAGTAGAATCTGTTTTGATTGTCGGGGTAATTGCGATTCTGCTTCTGGTTGTGATCGCGGTCTTTCCAAAGGAAAGCAACACCTCGGTAGATCAGGTACGTGAATTGTCTGAGGGCTGGTATTACCTTGCAGACGGTGAAGAAAAACCGGTTCAGCTACCGGCAAAAATAAAGGTCAGGGAAGGGGGACCTCTGGTTCTGTATAATGACAGCCTGACCGATGAACAATCCGGCATGACTGTGACGACAAGAGGAGCACAGTATGACTTGAAAGTCATGTTTCGGGATGAAGTGCTGTATGAATACGAGGATGACCCTTTTCCACGCAACATCCAGATGAAATCAAAACAGGATTGTGATGTTGTCCTGCCTTCCCGGTTACAAGGCGGCATGCTTTCTTTTTTATATAGCGGATCAAAAGATGGAACGTACGATATCAATGCGATTTATATAGGAAGCGGTGCCGCTGTTACATGGCATCATTTTGTAAAATCCTCCATCAATCTCGTTATCATCATATTAATGAATATATTGGCCCTTGTAGCCATAGGGATCGCCATTTATCTTAAACACGTCCGGCTTTATGACAGGCGTTTTATTGATGTGGCTGTTTTCCTGCTGTTGTGCGCATTGTGGAGTGCAACAGATTCTTCTCTCATCCAGCAAAATATTCCTTTCCCGGCAGTGTTCAGGGTAGTTTCATTTTACTCTTTTATGCTGTTTTCTGTGCCCATGCTCCATTTTGTGAGAAATACAGGCGATATGAAAAAGTACCGCACCTTTGATGTGCTGATCCTTCTATTCTATTTAAATGCTATTGCGCAGGGACTGCTGAATTACCTTCATGTGTTTGAATTTATAGATATGCTTTTTGTGACCCATTTACTCCTTTCTTTTGGTGTTGCCATCACCAGCGTTTTGCTGGTCAGGGAATACAAACAGCATAAGGACAGGGAACTGAAGTCCATTTTATGGGCTTTTGTGTCAGTGGGAGCCAGCGGTGTGCTTGCAATGGCATTATATTGGATTTTGGAGATCGCATATTATGAAGTATTTTTCCAGTGTGGTATCCTGATTTTTGTGGTGATACTTTTTGCCATGCTTCTTGTGACCATGGCGGGCAATATCAAATTTAAAATTGAGACTTATGCATACCGCAGGCTGGAGCGGGAAGACCGCCTGACAGGTATGATGAACCGAAGGGCCTTTGATGAATTCCTACGGCAGATGCAGGAAGAGCAGAAGCCTTATAAAAATGCTGCATTGGTGTTTATGAACCTGAACTATCTCAGAAAGACCAATAATTCCTTTGGATATAATGCCGGGGATGAACTGATCATAGCAACGGCAAAATGTATTGAGAATACCTTCGGAAAAGAGGGGAAATGTTTTCGATTAAGCGGTGGGGAGTTCTGTACCGTTCTTCTGGAGCCAAAAGGGACGGAGCAGGAGTGGTTTGCAAAACTGGATATTGAAATACAGCGGTACAACCGCAGCAGCCGGCACAAGATCTCTCTGGCACGTGGGATGAGTTACCTTTGGGATGAGGAAGGCCACAGGCGGACGGTCAGCGATTGGAAGTATCAGGCGGATAAAAAAATGTATGAAGATAAATGCAGGAGGAGAAAAGTATGATGGTATATAATATGGATTTCCTCATTGCAGCATTAGTTTTTTTATCTTTGATCTTGTTTCATTTTATGAGCCAGAAACGTCTGGAAAATGCCACCAGCAGTATTTTCCGTATTTTTATTGTGATAGGGATCTTAGATGTATTGCTGGATATTTTCTGTACCGTACTGATCTCATGGGAACGAGAAGAGCTGGCCATCCTGACGGAAGCAGCATTAACCTTGCTTTATTTTCTTCAGGTTCTGGTGCCTTACGCTTTCGTCTGTTATGCGAAATCTCTGAGGGTGACTTCGCAGGCACAGGCAAAGAAAATTATCTTCTTTTGGGCCATCCCTACGTGTATCATGGAAATTCTGGTGATCGGGAACCTCTGGAACGGAATCTTTTTCAGCTTAGACCCGCAGGGAATATATATCAGAGGTCCGTTTTACCTTGGAATGTATGGGTTTGCATTTTTCTGTGTACTGGTGGCCATGATAGACAGTATTATGTATTGCAAGAAGCTGGGGATTAGAAAATTTATCACCATATGGGAATTTATGATCATTGCTCTGGTGTGTGTGGCAATACAGGCCTACGATAATGACATTTTGATGACAGGCTTTGGCTTATGCCTTGGTATTACGGTACTCTATCTCACCATCCATAACCCATATGGTTATATGGACAGCCTGACCGGTATGTTTGATAAACAGTACTTTGAACACTGGTTTTTAGAGCAGGTGGAGCAGGATACCAGAATGCACCTGATCTCCATTGATGCATACAGGCTGAAAAATATCAATAAGATCATGGGAAACAGCGTGGGAGATAAGATGTTGGTCAGTATTGCTGACTTACTGCAACGGATCAGCTTGTCCCATCAGGTTTTCCGCATCGGCAGCAACAGGTTTCTATTAGTGACAAATTCTTTGGAAGAATACGAACGGTGCAGGGACGAGGTTCAGGAGTTCTTCTACAGAATGTTTGAGGAGGATGGGGAGCGGTTCCGTTTTCCTGCGATCATCTGCGGTATTCTGGATTGTGACAAATTAAAAGAATGTGATACGGTACTGGCTTATATAGAATATCTGGTTTCTCTCGTCCCGGAGACAGAAGATGTGACCCTTGTCCAAGGGGATGACAGGACACTGGAAGGCTTTCGGTATGAGCAGGAGATTGAACGGTTTTTAAATACAGCCATAGAAGAAGATCTGTTTGAGGTCTATTATCAGCCTGTATTTTCGATTAAAACCGGGGATTACGTTACCTTGGAAGCGCTCAGCAGGCTTCGCCATCCCACATTCGGCATGGTTCCACCGGAAATCTTCATTGATATAGCGGAGAAAAATAGGACGATTGCCCAGATCGGTTACCTCCAGTTCCGGAAGATATGCAGATTTATAAAAGAAAATGAATCAATGATGGGCAGAATACATAATGTAAAGGTAAACCTGTCTCCCTTGGAGCTTTTGAAAACCGGGCATATCTCCTCGCTGATCGAGACGATCAAGCAGTATGAACTGCCGTTTTCTTATTTCCAGTTCGAGATCACGGAGACAGTAGCCACGGAATACAGAGAAGAATTGAGGATAGCTATTTCAGAACTTGCCAATACCGGGATCGGTATCTGTCTGGATGATTTCGGGTCGGGATATGCAAATTTAAATGCAGTGTTGAAACTTCCTTTTTCTTCCATCAAATTAGACCGTTCTCTGATGGAAGGTATCTGTGAAGATCCGCAGATCGCGTTGTTTTACAGAAATATTGTTTCTATTTTCCAAAACATGGGCTTTAATGTGATTGCAGAGGGGGTAGAGACAAAGGAGGAAGTGGAGCTTTTGGGTAAATGGGGCGTAGATATGATCCAGGGCTATTATTTTTCCAAACCTCTCAGTGAACAAAAAATATTGGAATCATTGAAAGAATGGAAAAGCGGGGAAAAGAAACATGAGTGAGACAGGAAAAGAGACGGATCAGTTTATTAGAACGCAGATGCTGGTGGGAGCAGACAAGATGGAGGTACTCCAAAAGTCAAGAGTGGCAATATTTGGCGTTGGCGGCGTTGGCGGATATGTGGCGGAAGCGCTGGCAAGGACTGGAATTGGGACGCTGGACCTGATCGACAATGACAAGGTATGCATATCGAATATCAACCGCCAGATCATCGCCCTTCACAGTACAGTCGGCAAATATAAGGTGGATGCAGCAAAAGAACGTATTTTGGATATTAACCCGAATGCTCTGGTGAATTGTTATAAAACCTTTTATATGCCCGATACGGCAGACCAGTTTTGTTTTGAAGACTATGATTACGTTGTAGACGCCATCGATACGGTGACCGGAAAGATAGAGCTTGCCGTTCAGGCACAGAGGGCCGGAACGCCGATCATCAGTTCCATGGGGGCCGGGAATAAGCTGGATCCGACATTGTTTGAGGTGGCGGATATTTATGAGACATCCGTATGCCCTTTGGCTAAGGTAATGCGCAGGGAACTGAAGAAAAGGGAGATTGCCCACTTGAAGGTGGTGTATTCAAAAGAGAAAGCAATGACCCCCTTGGAACAGCCGATCGAACAGGATGAAAGGGAGGAAGACAGTGGAAAATCGGTAACAAAGCGCCGACAGACACCGGGAAGCGTGGCTTTTGTACCTTCTGTTGCGGGGCTGATCATAGCTGGGGAAGTGGTAAAAGACCTGATAAAAAAGAATTAGGATAGTCCGTGCAGGAAAAACAAATGGAAATTGTACACAAACAAATCCTTGACTTTTTTGCTTGGGCGAAGTATGATAGCGGCAATACACTGTAAATTAGGAAGATAACAGGAGGATGAAACAATGTATTCACTTGACGAGGTTCGATGTATTGATCCTGAAATTGCAGATGCGATTGTAGCAGAGGAGAGACGGCAGAACAGCCATATTGAGTTGATTGCATCAGAAAACTGGGTATCAAAAGCTGTGATGGCTGCTATGGGAAGCCCGCTGACCAATAAATATGCAGAAGGGTACCCCGGAAAAAGGTACTACGGAGGCTGTGAGTGTGTAGATGTTGTGGAAGAGCTTGCACGTAACCGTGCTATGGAGCTGTTTGGGTGTACTTATGCAAATGTTCAGCCGCATTCAGGCGCACAGGCTAATATGGCAGTATTCTTTGCACTGCTGAAACCGGGCGACACCGTTATGGGAATGAATCTTGCACATGGCGGACATTTGTCACACGGGAGCCCTGCGAATTTTTCGGGAGCTTATTTTAATGTGGTGCCTTATGGAGTGAATGATGACGGAGTCATCGATTATGACCAGGTGCGCGAGATTGCCCTTTCCTGCCGTCCAAAGCTGATCGTGGCAGGAGCCAGTGCATATGCGCGGATTATAGATTTCAAGAAGTTTAGAGAGATCGCAGACGAGGTTGGGGCATATTTAATGGTAGATATTGCCCATATTGCCGGTCTTGTGGCAGCAGGGATCCATCCAAGCCCGATTCCTTACGCCCATGTGACTACAACAACTACGCACAAGACGTTGCGCGGGCCACGTGGAGGCATGATCCTTTCCAGTGCGGAGTTTGCAAAAGAAGCAAACTTTAACAAAGCGATTTTCCCGGGAACACAGGGCGGGCCGCTGATGCATGTGATCGCCGCCAAGGCTGTATGCTTAAAAGAGGCGCTTCAGCCGGAATACAAAGTATACCAGCAGAATGTGGTGAATAATGCGAAAGCCCTCTGCAGCGGCTTGATGAACCGCGGCGTCAAGATCGTATCCGGCGGAACGGACAACCACTTAATGTTGGTTGACCTGACTAGTGTTGGACGTACCGGAAAAGAAGTGGAAAATCTTTTAGACAGCGTAAACATCACCTGCAACAAAAACACAATCCCGAACGATCCGCAGTCTGCGTTTGTGACAAGCGGTGTCCGCCTCGGTACGCCTGCTGTTACCTCAAGGGGGATGAATGAAGTGGATATGGACTTGATCGCGGAGGCAATTGCCCTCATGGTAAAAAATGAGCCGGATTGTGAGTCCAAGGCAAAGGCAATCGTAAGATCTCTGACTGAAAAATACCCGCTGATCGAGGCATAGGGAAGTCTTAAGAAAAAGAGAAAAGTGATATAAAAATAGAGAAATGGGGCAATTTCCGGGATATATTATCGGTATTGCTCCATTTGTATGTTTCATTGTGAAAAATCTGTGTCTTCATGAAGTATTAAGAAAAAATGTCTTTTTTTTAAACGGAGATGTGGTATATTGTTAGAGTAAATTAATCTGTCTGAAGGGAAGTATAAGAATGAAAAAAGCGATAGTGACCGTATTGATCCTTGGCCTTATAGGAGCAGGCGGATACGGAGTGTATCACCACTTTTTTGCAGATAAGGACGGGGAAACACAAAGAGTTTCTTCCGATGCTGAAAACGCCGTGTATGTGGATCTCGTTTCCGCGATCACGGGATTTGGAAGCGGAAACGGGTTGGTCGACCGTTACGGCGGAGAGGTTGAGCCGCAGGATACGTTACAGGTGAAGCTTGAAAATGACAGGACCGTCAAAGAGTGTTACGTCAAAGAGGGCGATGAAGTGGAAGAGGGCCAGCGTCTGTTTACATATGATACGCAGGATGACGAGGACAAGCTGGCACAGGCACAGATCGATATAGAGAAAGCAGAAGGGGATATCGAGATATCAGAAAAGGCGATTGAGCAGTATGAAAAAGAAAAAGCAAAAGCCAACGAAGACGATAAACTGATGTATACCACCAATATCCTCACAGAGCAGAATAACATCAAAAAGAGCGAATATGAGATCAAATCAAAACAGCTGGAGATGGAAAAACTAAAAGAGTCCATTGCCAATGCGACGGTTACGGCAGAGCTTGCAGGCGTAGTACAGAAGATCTCCGATCCGAACCAGACGGACAGCGGTTATAGCTATGGCTCCGGCAACAACGAGAACGTTTACATAACGATCCTGGCAGCCGGTGACTACCGTATCAAAGGATCCGTGAACGAGCAGAATCTGAGCCAGATCGAGACCGGTATGGAGATGATCGTCCATTCGCGTGTAGACGATACCGTTACGTGGAAGGGCGAGATCTCTGAGATCAAAACCGACAACAAAGAAGAGGAATCTGCCGATTCCATGTATTACTACAGCAGTTCTGGAAATTCCGGATCTTCAAACTATTCCTTTTATGTTGAACTGGAAAATTCTGATGGATTAATCTTAGGGCAGCATGTTTATATGGAGCAGGATTTGGGGCAGGACAAAGTAAAGGACGGATTGTGGCTGGAAGAGTATTATATTTTCCAGGAAGGCGAGAAATCATACGTCTGGCTGGCGAACACTTCCAATGTGATTGAAAAACATGAAGTCACATTGGGCGAGTATGACGAAGAATTGATGAAGTATGAGATAACGGATGGACTTACAGCGGAAGATTACATTGCATATCCCCTTGGCACGATCCAGGAGGGAGATCCTGTTATCTATAATGATTATTCCGACAGCCGGAGTAGTATGGACGGCATGGAAGATGACTTGAGCAGCATGGAAGAAGACCTAAGCGGCATGGAAGAGAACATGGACGGCGTGGAAGAAAACCTGAGCGGCATGGAAGAGAACATAACTGATACGGAAGAGGATCTGTCAGATGTTGAGGTGTTTGACATCAATGACGCAGAGTTTGACGAAGATGTTTACGACGCTGACGCAGAATAAGATAGGGGAGGTTTGTTTGTGATCCTGAAACTTGATCATATTTATAAAGATTACATACAGGGTAAAATGACCGTCCCTGCACTGAAAGATGTCTCACTTCACGTGGAGAAAGGAGAATATGTGGCGATCATGGGGCCTTCCGGTTCGGGAAAGTCAACGCTGATGAATATCATCGGATGCCTTGACCGCGCTACTTCCGGGGAGTATGAATTAGCCGGGGAGGATGTACGTGGACTGTCAGATAAACAGCTGGCTGATATCAGGCTGCGAAAAGTGGGGTTTGTATTCCAAAACTTTCAGCTTTTGCCGCGTATGTCTGCCCTTGATAATGTAGCACTTCCGCTTATATACGCAGGCATCCGTAAAAAGGTCCGAAGGGAGCGGGCAAAAGAAGCGTTGATCCGTGTAGGGCTTCAAGAACGTATCAATTTCAATCCCACGCAGCTTTCCGGTGGACAAAAGCAGAGGGTGGCCATAGCCAGAGCTATGGTAAATAAGCCGGATATTCTACTGGCAGATGAGCCGACAGGTGCGCTGGATTCCAAGTCCAGTAAGCAGATCATGGAGCTTTTCCAGAAGTTAAATGATGAAGGAATGACTGTTATCATGATTACCCATGACAGCAACATCGCATCCTATGCGAAACGGATCGTAACTATATTTGATGGTGAGCTTTCAGAGCAGAAAGGGGAGGTGGCTCGATGAAACTGAAAACAGCAGTAATCAGCATCGTCGTGTCAGTGGCATTAGTAGGGAGCGCCGGGTATGGTGCTTATTATGCCATGCAGGGAAGCAAAAGCCCGGTGGAAGTTGTGCCTGTTTCCAATGTAAATACAGGATACTGGGGCATGTCTGAATCCATTTATGGGACTGTGACTTCGCAGGTGGCGCAGACCGTCCAATTGAATGAGGAGTATTCCATCGATAAGATTTATGTAAAAGAAGGGGATCAAGTAAAAGAAGGGGATCCGCTTTTTTCCTATGACATGACTCTTCAGGAACTGGAACTGGAGATGGAGCAGCTTTCTTTGCAGACGCAGGAGCTGACCATGACGAAGCTGGAAAAAGATTTGGAAAAATTAAAAAATACACGTGCGACAGCATCTTTGGAAGACAATGATTCCACTATGACTGCTTCCTCTCAGGAGGAATTGGTGATTGAAGAAATACAAGAGGGGCCGCAGGAGGGCACGGGAGAAGCCGGAACAGAGGAAAATAGCCAAGACGGAACAGGCAGTTCCGAAAAGCCAGAAGGAAATAGCCAAAGTGAGACGGGAACTCCCGAAAATGCAGAGGGGTCAGATACGCCTTCCGGAAACGGAACAGGTGATCCGGAAGATAGCGAAAAGAGCAATAACGAAGAGTTGCAGGTGGAAGGCATTGAAGAGATGCCTTTGTCTGGTGATACAGAAGAGCAGCTGGCAATCGTCGACTGTGTAGTCAGTTACGAGCGGCTTGTTACGGTGATCGATTCCCTGTTTCAAGCGTACGGGGAGGAACTTTGCGCAGATGAGATCGGCAGTGCCATTGAAGAAGCAGTTCAGTATTACCGAAGGCATTTGGCAGATGAAAGGATCACCACAGAGGGAACGGGAGAGGATCTTGTCCAGATACGTTCCTATGTGATAAAAGATTCTGTACAGGCTGCATTGGGTGAAGAAGAAACTGAAAAATTGAAAGCTTTTCATGAAAAACTGGATGAATATCAGACATGCTATGTGATGATGCTCATTGATGAGACATGGGAATCATCCCCGGCAAATATGGGAGGATTAAACGAACAGCTGGAAAAGATCCATGCATCATATGACCTTCTTGACACAAAGCAGCAGGAAGCAGTTGAGAATTACGATAAGATTAGTGAATTGGAGCTTATGGCTCAAAAGGGAAGTTCAGAGGAAAGCTTGGAGGACTCCAATGCCGGACAGATAGAGGAAGGGGAATCTCTGGAAGGATCTGAAAGGGGACAGGCCGAAACGGGACAGTATGGAGCTGCTGCTGACCCGACAGGTGGAGAGCAGACTGAGTCAAATGGGCCGGATCAGGAAAAATTATATAAAGTATACGTAGTTGAAGGTACAGACTCCTCAACAGACAACAGCAATGCACTGGTTTATGAGTATCCGGCCGGAAAGACGGTTGAGCTGGATGCAGAAGATAAAGAAGAGCAGAAATTCAAAAAATGGGAGCTTTCTTCCAATCAGGTTACTCTGGAGTTTAAGGAATCCAATGATTACCACCTTGCTTTTACCATGCCGGAAGGTGATGTGACAGTGAAAAAAGTATACGATTCAGCACCGGGGGTGATTCAGGGATATGTGGAAAACTTTAGCGGATTGTATGAAAAAGCAGTACAGTCACAGGGACTGGAAAAGAAAGAGTATGCTACTTTATTGGGAGATGCAGTTGCATTTTACCAGCAGTGGCTGGCAGAATCATCTGTGGACATTTTAGATGAGACCGTTCCGTGGACCATGGACCAGTATACCTTAAAAGAGGATGTCCGGGACTATTTAAGCTCTAATGGAGGGGACGCGGCTATATCACAATTAGAAGGACAGTATCAAGAACTCTGCATAAAATATGCAAGAGCTTTGTTTGACTGTTTAAATGCCGACGCACTGGTAAGGGAAGATCTGGAAAAGGCAGTGTCTGTTTATAAAGCGTTGAGCGATCCGTGGCGTTCAGAGCTGGAGGCACAGTGGACAAAAGAGCAGTCAGAAAATGGCGAAACAGCAGAGGATACGCAGAATGAGAGCGAGGAATCCGGAAACGGAAACATGGCCTCTAGCATTGGAGACCTTCTGGCAGCTTACCAAGTATTCTTGCTGTTTCAGGAATATCAGGGAATGGCCCCAAGCGAAACGGAAGAAGCCCGCATTGCAAAGCTTCAGGAAGTATACAAGGCTTATCTGGCATTGACGGAAGAACAGAAATGGATCGTTGCGCAGAACCAGACGCTGGTGGATACGTTACAGCAATTCGGCCTTTGGCAGGATCCGAATTACGAGACGGAACCAGGTACGGAGGATTTGGGCGGATACGGTGACTTTGGTGATTTTGGTGATGGAGAAGCAGGCTATACAGCCAGTGAACTGAAAGAGATGATCGAAGAAAAGGAGCGGGATATCAAAGAATGCTCTTTGGAGATCAGGGAAATTGAGCTTTCAGTAAAACAAAAACAGAGGATCGTAGACGGTAAAGTGATAAAAAGTACATTGGATGGAACCGTTGTGAGTATCGGGACGGCAGAAGGAGAGTCAGATGACGAATACTTTGCAAAGGTCACGAATGAGACGGGATTATATGTAAAGGGAAACATGAACGAGCTTGCCCTTGAAAAAATCCATGTAGGAGATACGATTTCCGGAATGATGTCAGATACGGGAGTTACCTTCACAGCAGTGATCAAAGAAATCTCGGATTACCCGGATGCAGATGGCGGATCTATGGGATTTGGGACAGAAAATACCAACGCTTCTTATTATCCCTTTTATGCTGAGATTGAAGATTCGCAGGATGTTAATGAAGGGGAGGCAGAGATACAGCTTTCTGCTGCTATGTCATCCGATGCGGACGGGATTTATCTGGAAAAATACTTTGTGCGCACAGAGAGTGACGGCAGACCTTACGTATATATAGAGGATGGCAGCGGAAAACTGAAAAAGCAATACGTTGAGACTGGAAAATTAGTGTATTCTTATGCAATTGAGATTGTTTCCGGACTTGAACCCACCGATAAAATTGCATTCCCATACGGAAAAAAAGTAAAAGAAGGTGCGGAGACAAAAGAAGTAGACATACTGCAAGATGCCTACATGTAACACAGGAGGTGTGAAGTTTGCTTGAAAATATAAGACTGTCGTTTCAGGGCATCTGGTCACATAAGATGAGATCTTTTTTGACAATGCTTGGTATCATCATCGGAATTGCTTCCATTATTTCCATCGTCTCAACGATTAAAGGAACAAATGAAGAAATAAAAAACAATCTTGTCGGTTCGGGAAATAATACGGTGGATGTGGTTCTTTACCAGAGCGGTTACGAATATACCATCTATTCAGCAACAGATATTCCATATGGGATCCGAGAGGTCTCAGATGAGGTCTGTGACAAGATCCTTGCTCTGGACTCTGTAGAAAATGTCACACGCTACAATACCAGACAGAATTCAGACGGTGTGTTTTATCAAAATACAGCACTAAGCTCTGTAGAGGTGCAGGGGATTGATACAAGCT
Organism: Lachnospiraceae bacterium; assembly: GCA_022776305.1. Lineage (GTDB taxonomy): Bacteria > Bacillota > Clostridia > Lachnospirales > Lachnospiraceae > Choladousia. The sequence goes on along the minus strand of JALFIB010000175.1, from coordinate 2,893 downwards.
ATTTTGAAACTGTGGGTTATACGATACGTACCGGACGTAATTTTATTGATGATGATTACAAAAAATTTCGAAAAGTACTGATTATTGATTCCACAGCAAAATCCACCCTGTTCCCTAATGACAATGCCATAGGAAAGACCATTGAGATCAATAAGGTGCCTTTCACGATCATCGGCGTCGTGGAAAAAGTAAACAAATTTACCCCCACCATTTCCAATGTGGAGGATTATTACAGCTATGCGAATGAGTCCTCCGGTATCTTATTTATGCCAAAAGCGTCATGGCCAATCGTCTATTGTTATGATGAACCGGAAAACGTCATTGTAAAAGCTACCAGCGTGGATGAAATGGAGGATGCAGGCCGCAAAACGGCTGATATTCTGAATAAGACCATATCATCTGCGCAGACTGAGGTGAAATATAAGGCAGATGATGTTCTGGAGCGTGCCCAGAAGCTGCAGGATCTCAGTTCCTCCACCAACAACCAGCTGATCTGGATCGCCAGCATTTCCCTGCTGGTAGGCGGTATCGGTGTTATGAATATTATGTTGGTATCCGTTACAGAGCGGACCAGTGAGATAGGATTGAAAAAAGCCATAGGGGCTCCCAAGGGAACAATCTTAGGACAGTTCCTAACAGAGGCGGCTGTACTGACCAGTATCGGCGGCATCATCGGTGTGGCAGCCGGAATCGGAATGGCTCAGGTGATCAATAAAGTTTCCGGTGTTGCAGTGTCCATCAGTGTACCTGCGTCTGTGATCGCAGTGGTATTTTCTATGCTGATCGGAATCATATTCGGATTGCTTCCCTCAGTAAAAGCATCCAATCTCGATCCCATCGAAGCACTCAGAAGAGAGTGATGTTTGGCAAAACATGAACAAGATATGGGTGAAACAAGGGTGGGATCTCGGCGAAATCTTGTCTATTTATTTATTTTTTGAGCATATAGGGCTTGCCTGGGGCAGGCCCTTATGTTATAATACAAAAGTTGCAAAATTAAACACGTATGTGGATTCTGGAGATGGTGCCGCCCGGCATCTGACTGGTATACAAGGTTTCAGCAGGCAGGTGCGGATCAGCTGAAAGGGAAAAGGCAGGCTGCGGTCTCTTTGGAAGGGTGAGACATACGGAAGATTTTAACCAAAAAAGGAGAAAAGACATGAGCGTAATTTCAATGAAACAGTTACTTGAAGCAGGTGTTCATTTCGGACATCAGACAAGAAGATGGAACCCGAAAATGGCTGAGTACATCTACACAGAGAGAAATGGTATCTACATCATTGACCTTCAGAAATCTGTAGGTAAAGTAGATGAAGCTTGCAAGGCAGTTGCTGATATCGCAGCAGACGGCGGCAGCATTCTTTTCGTAGGTACAAAGAAACAGGCTCAGGATGCAGTAAAGACAGAAGCTGAGAGATGTGGTATGTACTATGTAAATGAGAGATGGCTCGGTGGTATGCTCACAAACTTCAAGACAATCCAGAGCAGAATCAAACGCTTGAAAGATATTGAGACAATGCAGGAAGACGGAACATTCGACGTACTGCCGAAGAAAGAAGTTATCGCACTTAAGAAAGAGATGGAGAAACTTCAGAAGAACCTTGGCGGTATCAAAGAGATGAAGAAAATTCCGGATGCTATCTTCGTAGTAGACCCGAAGAAAGAAAGAATCTGCGTTCAGGAAGCACACACACTTGGCATCACTCTGATCGGTATCTGCGATACAAACTGCGATCCGGAAGAGCTTGATTACGTGATCCCGGGTAACGACGATGCAATCCGTGCCGTAAAACTTATCGTTTCTAAGATGGCTGATGCTGTTATCGAAGCAAAGCAGGGCGCTGAAGAAGCAGTAGAAGAAGTTGAAGAAGCATTCGAGGAAGCACCGGTAGAGGCAATTGCTGAGTAAGGTTCAGGTTTCTGGAAGATATACAGTACACAGACATTCAGGAGGAAAATAGAATGGCTATCACAGCAGGAATGGTAAAAGAGTTAAGAGAAATGACAGGCGCTGGAATGATGGACTGCAAAAAGGCACTTACAGCGACTGAAGGAGATATGGACAAGGCAGTTGAGTGGCTGAGAGAAAAAGGACTTGCTACAGCTCAGAAGAAAGCCGGCAGAATCGCAGCAGAAGGCCTTGCTATGGTAAAAGTATCTGAAGACGGTAAGAAGGCAGTTGCAGTAGAAGTTAACTCAGAGACAGACTTCGTTGCAAAGAATGAAAAATTCCAGGCATACGTTGGACAGGTTGCAGATCAGGCAATGGATACAGCAGCAGCTGATATCGACGCTTTCCTTGCAGAGCCGTGGAAATTTGACACAACAAAGACTGTAAACGAAGCACTTGCAGGACAGATCGCAGTTATCGGTGAGAACATGAAGATCCGCCGTTTTGCTCAGGTAAAAGAAGATGCAGGTTTTGTTGCTTCTTATACACATATGGGCGGTAAGATCGGTGTTCTGGTTGACGTTGTTACAGACGTAGTAAACGACGCTGTAAAAGAGATGGCAAAGAACGTAGCTATGCAGGTAGCAGCTCTGAAGCCGCTGTACACAAACAGAAGCGAGATCAGCGAAGAGTATATCGCACATGAGAAAGAAATCCTGATGGCTCAGATCATGAACGATCCGAAGGAATCCCAGAAGCCGGAAAAGGTAATTCAGGGTATGATCAACGGACGTATCAACAAAGAGCTGAAAGAGATCTGTCTTCTTGATCAGGTATACGTAAAGGCTGAAGACGGAAAACAGGCTGTTTCCCAGTATGTAGCAGAAGTAGCAAAGGCAAACGGGGCAAACATCACAATCAAAGGCTTCGTTCGTTTCGAGACCGGTGAAGGTATCGAGAAAAAGGAAGAAGATTTTGCAGCAGAAGTTGCAAAACAGATGG
>JALFIB010000174.1 GCA_022776305.1 Lachnospiraceae bacterium | reverse complement strand
AGATTACCTGCTTAAGATGCAGGCAGAGGAAAAGCTTTCCGTGGAAGAGGCAAAGGAGCCAAAGACCATCATAATCGACTACGGCGGACCGAATGTGGCAAAGCCCCTTCATGTGGGCCATCTGCGCTCTGCCATTATCGGCGAGAGTATCAAGCGCATCTGCCGCTATATGGGCCATAAGGTGATCGGTGACGTGCATTTAGGGGACTGGGGGCTCCAGATGGGCCTTATTATCACAGAAGTGAGGAAGCGTCAGCCGGATCTGGTGTACTTTGATGAGTTCTATGAAGGGGAATATCCGGCGGAGGCACCTTTCACGATTTCCGAATTGGAAGAAATTTATCCTACAGCCAGTGCCAAATCAAAGGAAGATGCGGCCTATAAAGAAGAGGCCCTTGAGGCTACTGCAAAGCTGCAGGACGGCGTGCGGGGGTACCGTGCTTTGTGGCAGCATATTTTAAATGTGTCTGTAGCTGACCTAAAGAGAAATTACAGCAATTTAAACGTAGAGTTTGACCTTTGGAAAAAGGAATCAGATGCACAGCCGTACATACCCGAGATGACGGAATACATGAAAAATGAGGGCTACGCTTATCTGGATCAGGGAGCCCTGATCGTGGATGTCAAGGAGGAGTCCGATACAAAAGAAGTACCGCCCTGCATTATCTTGAAATCGGATGGAGCTGCATTGTATACCACCACAGACCTTGCAACCATCATTGAACGTATGAAGCTGTTCCGTCCGGACGAGATCATCTATGTAGTGGATAAGCGTCAGGAGATGCATTTTACTCAGGTATTCCGCTGCGCCCGCAAGACAAAGCTGGTAGAAGATGATACGAAACTTCGATTTTTGGGATTTGGCACCATGAATGGAAAGGACGGAAAACCATTCAAAACAAGGGAAGGCGGCGTGATGCGTCTTGAGACACTGATCTCTGACATTAATGCACAGATGTATAAGAAGATTACCGAAAACCATGAAGTGGATCCCGATGAGGCGATGGAGACCGCGAAGCTGGTGGCGCTTTCAGCAGTGAAATACGGTGACCTTTCCAATCAGGCATCGAAGGATTATATTTTCGATACAGATAAATTTACATCTTTTGAGGGGAATACAGGTCCATATATCCTGTATACCATTGTGCGGATCAAATCTATTCTGAATAAGTATCAGGCAGGCGGAGGGAAAGTGGGAAAAGGCCGCATCCTCTCTCCTGCAAATGACAGCGAAAAGAGTTTGATGATGGAGCTTGTGAAATTCAACAGCGTGATCGAACAGGCTTTTGAAGAGATCGCTCCCCATAAGATCTGTTCCTTTATCTATGATCTGGCCAATGCTTTTAACCGCTTCTACCATGAGACAAGGATCCTTGCAGAAGAAGAGGAAGAGCGCAAACAGAGCTGGATACAGATCCTTGACCTGACGAGAGAGGTCTTAGAGACAAGCATTGACCTGCTTGGTTTCTCAGCCCCGGAACGTATGTAAAAACAATAAGATAAGTAAGCAAAAGGAAGTGAGAACGGTGAAGTACGTACGGCAGTTTGCAGTAATTTTGACTGTATCCTTTATGGGGGAAGTTTTAAAATCTTTGATCCCCCTTCAAATTCCCGCCAGCATCTATGGGCTTGTTTTGATGCTGGCGGCCCTTTGCCTTCACATCATACCGTTGGAAGCTGTGAGGGATGCGGGGAAATTTTTAGTAGAGATTATGCCGCTGATGTTTATTCCGGCGGCTGTTGGGTTGACAGAGGCCTGGGACAAGATCAGTCCGATCCTGATCCAGTTGATCATTGTGACGGCTGTTTCCACCATTCTAGTCATGATTGTCTCAGGACATGTGACACAGTTGGTAATACGCATGGAAAGCCGGAAGAAAAAAGAAAGAGTGACGGAACATGAAAGAAATATTGGGTAATTCTGTTTTTTTTGGTGTGATGGTGAGTATTTTGGCGTATGAGCTGGGCATTCTTTTAAAAAAGAAACTGAAGCTGGCCATCTGTAATCCACTGCTGGTTTCCATTTTTGTGGTGATGATCATTCTTGCAGCATTTCACATTGATTACGAAAGTTATGAAAAAGGAGCGAACCTCCTCTCATATCTGCTCACACCGGCTACTGTGTGTCTGGCCATTCCGCTTTATGAACAGATTGAACTTTTGAAACGTAATGTAAAGGCAATTATGGCAGGGATTATTTCAGGTGTATTGACCAGTTTAATCTCCATCCTTGGCATGGCTCTTTTATTTGGATTCAGCCATGAACAATATGTGACGCTCCTGCCAAAATCCATTACGACAGCCATTGGTATGGGAGTATCTGATGAGCTGGGAGGAATCGTGACCATTACGGTAGCAGTGATCATTGTCACGGGAATTTTCGGAAATGTGATTGGTGAGCATGTCTGCCGTATTATGAAGATCGAAGAGCCTATAGCTAAAGGAATTGCCTTGGGTTCTGCGTCCCATGCCATCGGTACGGCAAAAGCCATGGAGATGGGTGAGATCGAAGGAGCCATGAGCAGCTTGTCCATTGCAGTAGCAGGACTTCTCACTGTAGTAGGTTCTTCCATTTTTGCGCAATTTTTATAAAACCGGCTGCCGGACTGGAATCCTGTGACAGATTCGGGCTTTCTTCGTATAAATATGACAGTTTTGCAGTATTTGTTTTGGTATTATGCACCAAAAAAGAAAAAATACAAATTTTCTTTTGTATTTTCTTAGATTATATGGTATATTAGTCTGCAAATGGGAACAAAGGAGCTCCTGATCCAAGGGTTCCTTTGTATTTTTTTGTGGTATGGGGTGTTTCATTGCATACATATCACAAGAAGTTTTCACGTAACGATACCCCGCAGTATGTGGGAAGAGAAAAGAGGAGAATGAAGATGAAGAGAAATGTAAAAGCAGCAGTAAGTCTTCTTTGTACAGCAGCAATGGTTATGGCAGTTGGAAGTACATCAATGGCAGAAGAGAAGAAAACATTGAAAGTGGCTATGGAATGCGGATATGCTCCGTACAACTGGACACAGCCTACAGATGAAAACGGTGCAGTCCAGATTGCTGACAGTACAGAGTATGCGTATGGATATGATGTTATGATGGCAAAACACATTGCGGAAGAGCTGGGTTATGAGCTCCAGATCGTAAAATTGGATTGGGATTCTCTTGTACCTGCAGTACAGTCCGGTACCGTTGACTGTGTCATCGCAGGACAGTCCATCACATCTGAAAGACTTGAGATGGTAGATTTCTCAGAACCGTATTATTACGCATCGATCATTACATTGACAAAAGCTGACAGCGCATATGCTGAAGCAAAGGGAGTAGCAGACTTAAAAGGCGCTACTTGTACATCCCAGCTGAATACCGTTTGGTATGATGTGTGCCTGCCGCAGATCGAGGATGCAAATATTCTTCCGGCACAGGAGTCCGCACCGGCTATGCTGGTTGCACTGGATGCCGATAAATGTGATATTGTAGTTACGGATATGCCGACCGGTATGGCAGCCTGCGTTGCTTACCCGGACTTCACACTGCTTGACTTCACAGGCTCTGGTGATGAGTTTGAAGTATCTGATGAAGAGATCAATATCGGTATTTCCATCCAGAAGGGCAACACAGAACTTCTTGATGCCATCAACGGTGTACTTGCCGAGATGACAATAGAGGATTATGAAGAAATGATGAACGAGGCTATTTCTGTTCAGCCGCTTTCAAATGCAGAATAATTAAGAACTGACAGAGGTTGCTGCCGGACAGTCCACCCGGATGGGCGGAACTAGTTGATGCAGCAACCTCTTTGTCTCTGTCTTGGCTTTTGCTTTGTTTTCGTGGGATAGCGGAGAAAAAGACTTGATAGGGATCGTTTTATGTTGTATATGGGGAAAGGAGAACTATCATGCCACAGGATTTTTTTGGCAGAATTGTTTATATTTTGCAGACGCGGGGTATGTCTTATCTTGACGGAGCAAAAAATACGATGGTCATCGCATTGGTCAGTACGCTGATCGGGTGTATCATCGGATTCGCGGTGGGTATTGTCCAGACCATACCTGTCAGCAAAAATGATAATATTATTAAGCGCGTTGTGCTCAAAGTGGTTCGGCTGATCCTGAATGCTTACGTTGAGATCTTCCGCGGTACGCCAATGATGGCTCAGGCTATGTTTATTTATTTCGGTTCCTCTGTTGTATTTGGGATCAATATGTCAATGTGGTTCGCGGCATTCTTTATTGTATCCATCAATACGGGGGCATATATGGCGGAGACGGTCCGCGGAGGAATCCTCTCCATTGATCCCGGCCAGACAGAAGGGGCAAAGGCCATCGGCATGACCCATGTCCAAACCATGCTCTACGTCATCCTTCCGCAGGCGCTGCGAAATATCATGCCGCAGATCGGCAACAACCTGATCATCAATATTAAAGATACGTGTGTACTTTCTGTAATCGGTATCGTGGAACTGTTCTATGCCACCAAGAGTGTTGCGGGAGCATATTATACATACTTTGAATCATTCACGGTTGCTATGGTGATCTATTTTGTCCTGACCTTTACTTGTTCACGGCTGCTGCGTGCGTGGGAGAAGAAGCTGGACGGATCGGACAACTACGATCTGGCAACTACAGATACTTTGGCCCATACCAGCGGCATGTATAACTATACAGAAAAGAAGGAGGAAGAATCATGAGCGAGCAAGTGATTAAGATCAGCCATCTAAGCAAGACCTTTGGCAAGAACGTAGTTTTGCGGGACATTGATTTTTCCGTTTGCACGGGAGACGTAACGTGTATTATCGGTGCATCCGGTTCCGGTAAGTCAACACTGCTGCGCTGCCTGAACCTTCTTGAAACACCTACCACAGGGGAGATCCTGTTCCACGGCGAGAATATTGCGGATGCCCACACCAATGCGGCGGCTTACCGGGCAAAGGTAGGAATGGTGTTTCAGAGCTTCAATCTTTTCAGCAATATGACCGTGTTGGAAAACTGTATGATCGGCCAGACGAAGGTATTGAAAAAGAATAAGGAAGACGCGAAAAAAAGCGCTCTTGCCTTTTTGGATAAAGTGGGAATGGCGCCTTACATCAATGCAAAACCAAGGCAACTCTCAGGAGGACAGAAGCAGCGTGTGGCCATCGCCCGTGCCCTTGCCATGGAACCGGAGCTTCTGCTTTTTGATGAACCTACATCAGCCCTTGACCCGCAGATGGTAGGTGAAGTTCTTGATGTTATGAAAAAGCTGGCCCAGGAAGGTCTTACTATGATCATCGTGACCCATGAGATGGCTTTTGCCAGAGACGTTTCAAACCATGTGGTATACATGGCAGACGGGATTATTGAGGAGGAGGGAGATCCCATCCAGATCTTCACAAATCCCCAGAATCCGAAGACGAAAGAATTCCTCAGCCGCTTTATGAGGGGATAGAATCGAAAAAAATTCGGAAAAATGCATAAAAACAAAAATATTGACAGAGGTCTTTCGGTGTGCTATTTTAGTCTATAAGAAAAAGACCTCACGAAGAAGTGGGTACTGAAGCTGCCTGTGGGTGGCTTGAGTACTCATTTATTTTTGCCCTGATGCATAAAAGTAGTAAAGTGTGGGTAGGAATGTTGGTTGCTTTTATCAGGGAGAGGGTATTAATAGGAAATAGGGAAAGAGAGGAAGCGATGAAATGATTGACGTAATTACAAATGTAAACAACTTTGTAAACAAAATTGTATGGGGCTGGCCGGCTTTGATCCTTCTTGGATTCACAGGGGTCTTACTGACCTGTCTCACAAAGTTTTTTCAGCTGAGCCATTTTAAACACTGGATCAAAAATACAATCGGTGCTATTTTCGGAGAGAGAACCGTTACGAAGCATACAGAGGATAAATCCATCTCCCAGTTCCAGTCCCTGTGTACGGCACTGGCTGCTACGGTAGGTACTGGAAATATCGTCGGAGTGGCAGGAGCTATCGCTGTGGGCGGTCCCGGTGCTGTCTTCTGGATGTGGCTGATCGCATTTTTCGGGATGATGACCAATTATTCTGAAAATGTGCTTGGTATCCTTTACCGCCGGAAGAACTCCAAGGGAGAATGGTGCGGAGGCGCTATGTATTACCTGAAAGACGGCCTTGGAGGCAAAAAGGGATGTAAGCAGATCGGTATGGTTCTGGCAGTGCTGTTTTCCTGCTTCTGCCTTCTGGCATCCTTTGGTATCGGAAATATGAGTCAGGTAAACAGTATGGTGAGCAATGTTTACACGGCATTCGGTATTCCGAAGCTTGTGACAGGTATCTTTTTATTCTTTGCTGTATCACTGGTAATTCTCGGAGGATTAAAGAGGATCGCCACCTTGACAGAGAAAATCGTTCCCTTCATGGTTGTGGTTTACCTCGTGGGGACTATCGTGATCATTTGTTTACATATCAAAGCGATCCCTGCAGTTTTTGTTTCTATCTTTAAGGGAGCTTTCGCTCTGAAATCAGCTGCGGGCGGCGTAGTAGGTTCCGGTATTGCGCTGGCTATGCAGATGGGTATGAAACGAGGCGTATTCTCAAACGAGGCAGGTCTCGGTTCTTCCGTTATGGTACACTCCAGCTCCAATGTAAAAGAGCCGGTCCGTCAGGGTATGTGGGGA
>JALFIB010000151.1 GCA_022776305.1 Lachnospiraceae bacterium | reverse complement strand
CATCTGGAAGATTCCATCGGAAGAACATGGCAGTGCGGTACCATCCAGCTTGACTTCCAGCTGCCGCTGCGCTTTAACTGCGAATACATCGGTGCAGACGGAGAGAAACATCGTCCGATCATGATCCACCGTGTAGCATTCGGTTCCATCGAGCGTTTTATTGGTATCCTTATCGAGCATTTTGCAGGTGCATTCCCCACATGGCTTTCACCGGAGCAGGTTCGCGTGCTGCCGATCTCTGACAAGTACCTTGATTACGCAAACAAAGTAAATGAACAGCTCAAAGAAGCCGGAATCCGTACCAGCATCGATACACGTGCTGAAAAGATCGGTTACAAGATCCGCGAAGCACGTCTTGCAAAAGTACCGTACATGCTTGTAGTCGGAGCAAAAGAGGAAGAAGAGGGGCTGGTTTCTGTCAGAAGCCGTTTCGCAGGAGACGAGGGACAGAAGTCCTTGGCTGACTTTATCTCTGCCATCAAAGAAGAGATCAAGACGAGAGCGATCCGGGAAGTAGAAGTAAAGGAAGAAGAGAATAAATAAACGAACAGAAAAGCGTATTCCATAACAAATCGAACAACAGATAATACGCTGATAGGCTGCCGCAGGAGATTCATTTCCTGCGGCAGTTATTACTTTTAGAACATACTTTCTTCACACAATGACCATAATCTGAACACAAAATCATCAAAATCCGGACACAAATAAAGCATAGACTTTTCCTCAGATAAGAAAGAAATGCTTGGAGAACCAGGCAGGGGAAAGGAGTACGCAAAATGATGAAGCGTGTTGTGAAATTAAACAAAAGAATAGGGTCAGGAATGGCAGCCATGGTGATGGCAGCTGCGCTGGTGGGCAGTATGCCTGTATGTGCAGCCGGAGGTTCGGGTATTGACATGAGTACAGATTATCCCGGAATTACAGTAAAAGCAGGAGAGACGGTTACCTTCCCTCTGGATTTTGCCAGTCTGGACGGAGAAGGTCATGATATCAAGTTGTCCGCAGAAAACCTGCCGGAAAATTGGAAGGGGTATTTCAAGGGACAGAATAACCAGATCACAAAAGTCCATGTAGACGGAGCGGGAACGGAAGAGCAGGAAAGTACGACTTCAAAAACCAGCACAAAAGGAAATGATCTGGCAGATTTCAGCCTGACGGTACCGGATGATGCCGAGACAGGTGAATATGAAGTAGACCTGAAGGCAGATGCAGGATCCGGAAATACCGATACCCTTACACTGGAAGTGACAGTCAGTGAAGAGGATGCCGGTGAGAGCAACTTCACATCAGAATATCCGGAGCAGCAAGGAGCAGCAGGTACGACGTTTACATTTGATATGACAATTGTAAATAACCGTGGTACAAACCAGTCCTACAGTTTATCAGCCCAGACACCGGAAGGATGGCAGGCAACATTTACCCCATCAGGAGAATCCAATAATGTGGCAAGCTTATCGGTAGACGCAGGGGCAAGTCAGGGCGTCACTGTTACAGTAACACCTCCGGAAAATGTAGAAAAGGGTGACTACCAGATCCCGTGTACTGCAGTGTCTTCCAACGATACATTAAAGTCAGAACTGACAGTGAGCATTACCGGTACATATGCGCTGTCCCTCTCCACGCCGGATGAGCGGCTTAGCTTTGATGCGTATGCAAATAAAGAAACAGCTGTGACACTCAGCATCACAAACAACGGAAACGTAGACTTGAACAATTTAAACCTTTCAGCCAGCGCGCCTACAGATTGGGATGTGCGGTTCAGTGAATCTGCCATTGATACGCTGGAAGCAGGTGCTACAAGAGAAGTGACAGCTTATGTGACTCCGGGGGAAAATGCCATCACAGGAGACTATGTGACAACTATTAAGATCAATAATGAAAATACTTCTGCCAGTGCCGATTTCCGTGTATCCGTAAAAACATCGACATCATGGGGGATTGCAGCCATTGCGATCATCGTGGTGCTTGTATGCGGGCTTGGAGTTATCTTTAAAAAATACGGGAGACGATAAGTATGGCAGAGAATGTGATTGAGATTTCTCATCTGACGAAACAGTATGGCAGTAAAACTGCCGTAAATGATCTGAACCTTTCCATCAGGAAGGGAGAAGTGTTCGGGCTGCTGGGGCCAAACGGCGCAGGAAAGACCACCACGATCCTAATGCTTTTAGGTTTGACAGAGCCTACCGCAGGCCAGGCAAAGATTTTCGGAAAAGACTGCACGAGAAATCCCCTCGAGATTAAATCCGTAGTGGGGTATCTTCCAGACAATACAGGATTTTATACGGATATGACAGGGAGGCAGAATTTGAGATTTACCGGAAAGATGAACGGCCTATCCGGTGAGATGTTGGAAAAACGTATTGACAGCTTGCTGGAGCGGGTGGGAATGACAAAGGCAGCCGACCAGAAGACCGGCACCTATTCCAAAGGTATGCGCCAGAGGCTTGGAGTGGCGGATGTGCTGATGAAAGACCCTAAGGTCATTATTATGGATGAACCTACTCTGGGCATAGACCCGGAGGGAATGCGGGAGTTGCTGGAGCTGATCAGGAAATTGTCTGTGGAAGACGGGAGAACCCTTCTAATCTCCTCCCATCAGCTGCAGCAGATCCAACAAGTGTGTGACCGTGTGGGAATCTTTGTGGACGGACGGCTGATCGCCAGCGGAACACTAAAAGAATTGGAAGAAAAAATAAGGAACGATGGCGGATATTTATTGGAACTGGAAGTCCAGCCATGTGATGACAAAGTGCTCGGGGTGCTGTATAAACAGCCGGGAGTGAAGAACATCACAAAAGAAGGCAACCGGTTTATGATTTCTTCATCGGAAGATATCCGCGGAGCGCTTACAGCATTTTTAGGAGAGAATGGGTATTCCATCCTCCATCTCCACCAGAGGGGCGGAGACCTTGATGAGATTTACAGACGTTATTTTGAGAAGGCGGGGCAGAGTGATGAACGGGATAAGTTTGACAAAAAGAAAAAACATATCTGGAAGCACGGAAAAGAAGCTTCCAATTAACGGAGGTACGGGAAGGCATGCTCTGTATAGAAAGGAGTTGGCGGACCATTTAAAAAGCAGGCGTTTCCTGATCCTGCTTCTTTTGATCGGGACCACAAGCTTTGCCAGCTTATACGGAGCCGTTTCCGGGCTTGCAGATGTATTGGAATCGGACGGCAACTTTGCTTTTCTAAAATTGTATACCACAAGCGGAAGTTCCATCCCATCCTTTATGTCCTTTATTGCGCTGTTGGGCCCCATCATCGGCCTTGCGCTGGGATTTGATGCCATCAACAGCGAGCGTACGGGAGGGACACTGAATCGTCTTGCTTCCCAGCCGATCTATAGGGATTCCATTATCATCGGTAAATTTATGGCAGGTCTGGCTGTGATTTCCACCATTATCTATACGATGGGTATTGCGCTTGGCGCAGTGGGCATTCTGGTTACAGGGCTGAAGCCATCAGGAGAAGAAGTAGTACGTATATTGATTTTCTTGACTTTTACAGTTATTTATGTGGCATTTTGGCTGGCGTTGTCCATTTTCTTTTCCGTGATCTGCCGCCATGCCGCCACATCGGCTTTGGCTTCCATTGCAGTGTGGATGTTCTTTGCAGTATTTATGAGCCTTGTGGCAAGTATCATTGCAAATGCTATGTACCCGGTGAACACGGATTACAATGCAGCGGTAAATGCATTGAACAATTATACTTTAAATCTGAATTTAAACAGGATCTCCCCATCTTACTTGTATAGTGAAGCAGTATCCACCATCATGAATCCCAGTGTGCGTACGGTGAATATCGTGACTATGGATCAGCTGGTGGGCGCGATTTCAGGTTACTTAAGCCTTGGACAGAGCCTGCTGCTGGTATGGCCGCATCTCACAGGACTTGCAGCACTGATGCTGGTGGCATTCGGAGGATCCTACATCGGATTTATGCGTCAGGAAGTCCGTACCAACTGATGAACCACCCTTTTTCAAGTAATACATTGCATTTGCACCAGTCTCGTGTTAAGATAGTATTAAGATTCTGAGAGGTGGGCTGGTGTGAAGGTAAAAAAACGGAAAGCATTTGTATACATATTAACAGCATTCTGGCTGATGTTTACAGGAATATGCATGACTGAAAACCATGCATATTCCATTTTGCTGCACCGGGATGCCCTGTGCACATCCTGCTGTTCTTTAAAATCTTCTAACCGGGCTGCTGCAGAGGAGCTTTGCACATCTGAGCTGCTTGGCCAAAAGCTTCCGGCGCTGGGAGAAAAACGGTCAGAGGAGTCAAAGGTAAACGGAAACTCCTATGCCCGGGTTCTTTTTGTAGTACCGGAGACTTTGTCGAAGGATTCACAATTCCTTTCTTGGACCGTATCAGGAGGGTTTCACCATGAAATCCATAGCCGTACGGTTATCTTAAATTATATCCACAGGAAAGACGGACGAAAACCTGCTGCAATTCTGCCTGTTTTGGTTTA
>JALFIB010000143.1 GCA_022776305.1 Lachnospiraceae bacterium | reverse complement strand
CTCATCCGGGCTTCTCCTTGCCCTTCTGGTGACACAGCTGGTTGCTTTTCCATGTGCATTGATCTTTTCAAGATTATCGAAAAAATATCCCACAGACCTGCTGATCAAAGTCTGTATTCTTGCGTACACGGCGATTGCCTTGTTTGCGATCCAGCTGGACAAACAGTGGGAGTTTTGGATGCTTGCCGTATTCGTAGGCATGTTCCAAGGAGCCATACAGGCACTTTCCCGTTCCTATTTTGCACGTATCATACCGCCGGAAAAATCCGGAGAATACTTTGGTATTTATGATATTTTCGGAAAAGGTGCTTCCTTTGTGGGAACGATGCTGGTAGGTCTGGTAGCCCAGATCACCAATGTGGCCAATGCAGGTGTGGCTATCATAGCTGTCATGTTTGTGATCGGTTTTATCCTATTCTGCAAAGCAGCGAAAATGAATGAAAAAATCATTCGTGACACGAAAAAAAGTACGTGAAAAATATCAGAGTAAAAAAGTGCCAGAATCCTTGAGTTACCAAGGAACTCTGGCACTTATCTTTTCTTAAACTGTTATAAATGGGATTTGGTATACGTATTGCTAAAAGACAATGTTTCAGAAAAGAATTTACTGCTCTTCCCATTCTCCTCCGGACGGATCCATCCAGAGTCCGTCTTCTCTCAGAAAATATTTGTCAGCCGCTTTATCTATCCAGTCGCCGTCAATGGTCTCGTAGACTGTCACCGTCTGCCCCGTCTCCGTATTGACCAGATACCGCACGTCCTCATTGGCCTGCGGAAGCTCGCCCGCCTCCCATGGATCATAAATGGTCAGTCGGCTGCCTTCTGAGTTTGTCCATACAGAACCATCCTCCGATGCTGTCGTATACACAAGCCCTCCGTCATCCTTCCAGGAACCGTCAGAATATCTTTTAATGGTTACTGTATTCCCGTTGGCATAATACAGCTCCTTCGTGCTTCCCACAGCTGCAGTGTCCGAGCCGGTGTCCTGCCCGGACGGCTTTGTATCGGAGAGATACTCTGAAGAAACGTATCCTGTCTTGCCCTGATAGGAAATCTGATACCAGCCGGTATAAGCTCCGTTTTCTTTTATTTCCCCTGTCACCGCAACTGAGGAACCATAGGCAAGCGTTCCCAGTACCTCAGCCGAACCGTTGCTTTCGGCGCGGACATTCAGACTGCTACAGGTTACATAACACGTTTTGTTCATCGCTTCCACGCCACTGTTTCCGGCGCCCGTCGTCTGCTGCTCCTTTGCAACGGCCAGTTTCGTATCCTTCTTCAGAATTTCCGCGCTCTCAACTGCCTCTCTCACATCCTCAAAATCCGACTCATTTCTTGCAGAACCGGTTATCACAAATACCTCGTTCCGGCTGGAAAGGAACATTTGACAGACATTTGAGTATGTACTGTCTGCCACCACAGCCGGCGGAAGTGTTTCACCGTTGCTCAGATGATATACCGTAATCACATCACTGCCATTGGACAATGTCACCCATGTATCAACATCCGGAATATGCTGCCAGCTGTCATCCGGAAGCTCCAGTGACAGTACTCCGTCCGGTGTGATAAAGTCTTTCTCTGAATCAGCTGCAGCTGAAATGGAAAAAAGTGTACAGCAACTCACTGCCAGAAAAATTCCCCTAAATAATTTTTTCATCATTCTATAAACCCTCCTAATTTTTCAAATATATGCTTTTCAGCATCAAGAGTATACCATATATTTACAGTCTTAACACGGTTTATTCCTAAATTATTCTGATAGTTTTCCTTAAGTTTCCCTTAATTATCCGATTTTCCCAGGGAGTTTGACAGTTGCATAAAGGGAAAACCTACTCAATAAAGAAGATAAAAAACAGAAGAAAACAGGAAGAGAAAATAGATTTTAAAACCGCGGTATGGTATACTGACTGCAACATATTTGTAAATGAGATCAATGAGCTCAAAGTTAAAGTATAAGTGTAAGGAGCGGCCATGGACGTATTATGTATCGGTTCTGTTGTGATGGACATTACAGCAAGGCCCATAGGGCAAAAAAACCAATGGGAAGAAAAACAGAGGATCTCTGCTATCCAGATCCAGACGGGAGGGGATGCTGCAAACCAGAGCATACGCCTTGCGGATCTTGGATTGGATGCAGCTTTAGCAGCGTGTGTGGGGCAGGATCCCAATGGGAGCATTTTGTGCAGCTCCTTACGGGCCCGGGGCGTAAGGACAGAGTACATCGTTTCGAAAAAAGAGTGTGCCACAGGGACGGCCCTTGTATTGGTAGATGAGGCAGGGGAGCGCCACACCTTTTCTGTTCAGGGAGCGCACAGCACCATAGAAAAAGCAGATCTTCCGTGGGACGCTCTAAATTCATGCCGGGCCATTTCCCTTGCAAGTTTATTTTCCATGCCCCAGCTGGAAAAAGACGGGCTTCTTGCATTTTTGCAGGAAGCAAAGAAAAAAGGAATCCTTATTTTTGCAGACCTTGCCGCTGATAAATTAAAACAGGGACTGCCGGGGATCGCCCCATTCCTTCCCTATATCGATTACTTTTTGCCAAGCCTTTATGATGCCCTTGCCATGACCGGTGCGTCCGACGCGCAGGAGGCGGCAAAGAAATACCTTGACTGCGGCGTAAAATGTGTGGTCATAAAATGCGGAAGTGAGGGCTGCTATTTTG
>JALFIB010000168.1 GCA_022776305.1 Lachnospiraceae bacterium | reverse complement strand
CGATAAAAGTTTGAAGAGCTTCTGGGTCAGAAACGGAAGCTGCAAAAGCACATGGTGCCGGGACAAAAACTGCCAGCAATGACGAGATGAACAGAAAAGTCTTTAATTTTTTAAACATATCATTTTCCTCCCTCAAATTTTGATAATTCTGTGTAACTGTCCAGAGTTAACACCACAAATACTCTGAATAACTAAATTGTACCATATATTTCTGGAAAGATAAAGCGTTACGTCGGATTGTGGATTGGAAAAAGCCATTCATGGGTTAGATGGTTTTCCAAGAAATAAGAAAAAGCAATTCGTGAAAATTCTTTAATAAAAAAGATTTTTATGATTTCATTTATGAATAATATTCATTAAAATAATAAAAAAATATGTAAAATATACAAAAAAATAAAAAATAATCAGGAGCTATTGGCTAATTGACATGGTAAAAATAAGATTTATAATGAAAACGTATTCATAAAGGAGCAAGGGGGAAGACAATATGGGAAAAGCTAAAATTAAGAAAAGCGAACTATTAATGGGTTTTGCATTTCTGGCTCCGGCATTAATTGTAATATTTTGTTTTACAATCATACCAATCTTCAGTGCCATTTATACAAGTTTTCATGCCACTACTTATGCCCAAGTAGGAGAATTTGTAGGGCTGAAAAACTATATTGAAGTACTTGGAAAATCTACAGGATGGAAGAACATATTAAATTCTATTGAATATGTCCTGATGTCCCTGGTTATTGCCATACCCTTGGGAGTGGGGATCGGTAGCCTTTTGAATCGGAAAATAAAAGGAATTGCAGTATTAAGGACTCTGATCATTATCCCATGGATATTATCGCAGACGGTAACAGCTCTTTTATGGAAGTGGTTATTGAATGGTAATTATGGATTGGTTACATATTGGGTTTATGCACTTACAGGCAAAAAAATTGATTTATTTAGCAATGTGATTACGGCAAAACTTCTTGTAGTAGTTGCTAATGTATGGAATTCACTTCCTATTATCATTATCCTGACGCTTGCCGCATTACAGACAATTTCACCTGAATTAGTGGAGGCGGCAAAAGTAGATGGTGCAAGCAGAAAGACTGTTTATACGAAGATCACTCTTCCGTTGATCCGGCCGACATTAGGGACGGCTGTTGTCATGCAAAGTATAGAGTATTTTAATATGGTAACTTTGATCTATGTTTTGACCTCCGGCGGTCCTTTCAACCAAACACAGACTCTTAGTTTGGCTGCTTACCAAAATGGTTTTGATTATTGGCACATGGATATTGCGGCGGCTTACAGCATCATTATTTTCCTGCTTAATATTGTATTTAGTTTATTCTACGTACGAATTTTAAGAGGAAACGATAATTAAGAAAGGATGTGAGTCAGATGAAGAAACATAGATTAGGCAGAACACCGGGGCTTGATATAGCAACAGTTGCAGTGCTGCTGGTTGCTGCGCTTGTGGCACTTTTTCCTGTATTGTGGGGATTGTCCACTTCTTTGAAGACAGATGGTGAAGTAACGACTTTTCCACCGAATATTTTACCGGAGAGTTTAAACCTTTCAAACTATATTTCTGTTTTTACGAAATCTGATTTTATGATTTATATGAAAAACAGTATTTTGATTACCATAATCGGTGTCATTCTCGCAACGATGATAGCAGCCCATGCAGCATACGCATTAACATTTTTCCAACTGAAGATTAACAAGGCATTGTCATTTTTTATCTTGATGACAAGTATGGTGCCTCCGGTTGCCCTGCTTGTGCCGTTGTATATGATGGGAGTCAAGATCCATTTATACAATACAAGGATTATGCTGCTTCTTGTATATACGGCATGGAGGACTCCGGTACTTACCTGGATCATACAAGGATTTTTTTCGAAACTTCCCAAAGAGATTATTGAGGCAGGAATCATAGACGGATGTTCGAAAGCAAAATCGTTTTATCATTTGATATTACCTATTTCACAACCGGGTATTGTATCAGCAGCACTTTTATCAGCAGTTTATATTTGGAATGATTACCTTGTGTCCAGTTCTTTTATTACATCAAATGAGAAAAAAATGCTTTCCGTAGGCCTTTACCAGTATATCACCCAATATGGCATAAAGTGGGGATTGTTAATGGCGGCCGTGATGGTTTCTATCATACCGATTATTATTTTATTCATATGTCTTCAGTCAAAATTTGTAGACGGTATGGCAGCAGGTGCGGTAAAAGGATAGTCCTAATTCATAGTATGTAAAAAATTATAAATTATATAAGAACGAAGGAGGAAACATTATGAAACTTAAGAAAGTATCAGCAGCATTACTGGCATGCTCCGTAGCAGTTGGCATGCTTGGAGGCACACAGTCCTTGACAGCAAGCGCAGAAGGTGGGCAGGATATGACCTTTTGGATTTTTTTGGATCCTAATTCTACAGAAGATCCTCGCAGCGTTGTTTTGAAAGAGATTGTAGATGAGTACAATGCAACAAATGAATTTGGCAACACCGTTACAGTTGAAAGCTTTAACTACAGCGAATTTGAAGCACAGGCAATTCAGGCTGCAGCTGCAGGAACAGGCCCGGATATCATCAATTGCTTTTCTGACCAGTTAAAGCAGCATATTGATGCAAAAACAGTACAGCCAATGACCGCATATGCTGGCGATTTTATTGACGAGATGGGCGACTATATTTATACCGCAGATAAACTGACTCAAGCAGATGGAGAAGTATATTCTCTTCCGTGGGAGAGCCGTGTAACCGTAATGTGGTATCGCTCAGATATTTATGAAGAAGCACCTGCAGATTGGGATTCTTTGTTGGAATACAGCAGTGCTGCATCTTCTGATTTAGAGCTTGGCTTTGGCCTTGGACTCAGTGAAGGTGGAAATGGGGCAGGCTTGATCGAGACATTTATTCCTTGGCTTCGTTCTTGTGGTGGAGAATTCCTTGATGAAGACGGAAAAGCCGTATTTAACAGCGAAGCAGGTGTGAAGACGGTTGAGTTTATTAAGTCTTTAGTAGATGCTGGATCCATGGATCAGACCGTTATGAATATGGCATATGATGATATTGTAGATGGATTTAAGAGCGGAACAGTTCTGGGTATGAATGCGGGAACACAGAGGGCAGCTACAATCATGACTTCTGATTTATCTGATAATTTCGCTTCCTGCCCGATGCCTGGTGCAGATGGAGAAGAGGCTCCTGCATACGTAGCTGGACAGACTCTTGCGATCGGACAGTATGCGGAAGATCCTGACATGTCATTCGATTTTATTAAATTCTTCTTATCTGAGGAAAATCAGGTAAAATGGGTCGGAGCAAACTGCCTGCCAGTAAGAACAGGTGTTTATGATGATGAAAGTGTAAAAGAAAATTCTATGTATGATTCCATGACAATGTGGAGTGAATATGCAAAAACAGGAGAAATCACATTCTACCCGGCAGATTACACGGAACTTTGCACAAATCTGGTAAGAGCTGTCCAGAATGTTGTATTTAACGGTGCGGATGCACAGGAAGAACTAGATTCCGTAGCAGAATGGTATAACACAAAATAATGTAAAAATACCCATGCATACTGCTGCAAAATAACTGAATTCCTATTTTGCAGCAGTATGTGTAATAAATGACGAAAAGAGAGAGAGGCACAATATTATGAAACAAATTTATGATGTGATTGTAGTTGGCGGAGGTCCGGCAGGTATTATGTCCGCTATGGCTTGCGGTGAACTGGGGGCAAGCACATTATTGATTGAAAAAAACGGTTTTTTGGGTGGTGCAGCGACAGCTAGCGTACTTGGGCCGATTTCTCCGTTCCACTACAAAGACGAACAGGTAATTAATGGGCTTCCGCAAAAATTTATAGACCGGATGGTAGAGGAAAATGGAAGCACCGGTCATATGAAAACTTTGGATCAGTACGGGAGCGGAGACTCTTTGGGATTTTATGACAGGGAAAAATATAAATACGTAGCGGCAGAAATGCTTTGTGAAAGAAATGTTGATATATTGTACCATTCTATACTGGAATCGGTAGACTGTGTAGACAATAAAGTGACAGGGCTTACTGTTATATCAAAAGGCGGAAACAGGATGCATTTTGGTTCCCATGTGATCGTCGATGCAACCGGAGACGGTGACGTTGCTGTAAGAGCAGGAGAAAATTATGTAATGGGTGATGCGAAAACACACAAGATGTCTCCTTCTTCTGCGATGTTTGAAATGGCCAATGTTGATACAGAAAAAGTGTTCCGTTACATTCAAGAAAATCCCGATGATTTTGAGTTTTTAAGTGATATTGTTCCAATGAGAGAATTTTCGCCAAGATTTAAACAGCATTATTTTGTGGGACAAGGCTTTAAAAAGCTGATAAAAGAGGCAGTCGAGGCAGGGGATCTGGAATTTGGACGAGATTCCGTGATTGTTTTAAATGGTATCCATCCTCACTCTATGCATTTTAATGCTACCCGTATTTGTGGGTATGATGCGACGGATGTAGAACAGAGGACGCTCAGTGAACTAGACGGAAGAAAACAGATTAATTCTGTATCGGAATTTATGATTAAATACGTTCCGGGATTTGAAGAAGCGTATGTCAGCGTTACGAATGCAGAAATTGGTGTAAGGGAAACCCGCCACATCGAAGGATGCTACACTTTGACAGGTGATGATGCATATGAAGGAAGAAAATTTGAAGATGTGGTATCCAGAGGTTATTTCCCGATAGATCTGCATAATCCGGATGGGAAGGAAGGATATGGAAATGGTGGAGTATGGCAGGTATTAAAAGATACTTTTGATATCCCATACCGTTCCCTCGTACCAAAACATATTGATGGGTTGATCTTATCCGGAAGATGTATTTCAGGGACTAGTGAAGCCCATGGCTCTTATCGTACACAAGGTGGAATCATGGGAATCGGGCAAGCTGCCGGTGTTGCTGCAGCACTTTGCGCAAAAAATAACGTACAGCCTAGAGAACAAGATTATAAAGAAATTCAGCAGACATTGATCAGTCTTGGTGCATCTGTATTCCGCAATGAAGAAAAAATGAAACAGGAAAAAGAGCGTGCGAGAAAAATTGCTCAGGAATATATAAAAGAACATCAGGGAAACTTGATCACAAGACCGGAGATTTTAAAAATGTATGAAGATTAGCAACAATAAAAAAGAGGGTTCCCCCTCTTTTTTATTATGCGGTAATTTAAGTATTATTCTAAAAAGTTGTTTTCCTCTCTACAAGTTTACAGGGAAACAGATATTTTCCGTTTCTGGTTCCCGGAGCAGTGTAGTAAGAATTTAAGTATTCGAAAGTAGTATCTATCATTTGGCTGATGGGAAGACGCATGGATGAAAGCTGATATGATTTCCAAGCCCCCTCTACAATATCATCATATCCGATCAACGAAAAGTCTTCCGGGATTCGATATTTGGAATTTTGCTTAATTGCATCAATAGCACCAAGGGCCATTAAATCGTTGGCACATAAAACAGCAATCGGAAGATCTGGTTTCAGGGCAATCAGATCTTTCATAGCCCGATACCCAGATTCGTAAGTGTATTCTCCCTTTCTAATATGGACATTGTAATATCCCCATTCTGCAAGCCTATTGATATATCCTTGCTGCCTGCGCATACTGCTCTGAGTATTATCCGGTCCGGAGATAAAGGCAAAAGAATGAAAACCTTTTGAAACAAAAAAATCCGCAACAAAACGGCTGCTTTCAATATCATCACTAGCAACGGAACAGTAATATTTACTGGAAGCCTGACGATTGATCATAACGACAGGTATTTTGGTAGGAATATTCTGCTCTGTCAATTGCTCCGATAAAGTAGAAGATGCAATAATCAGTCCGTTCACCTGAAAACTATTGGCTTCTCTTAAAACATCAAGGATGGATTTTTGGTCCGCACCGCTAAATAAGAGGATTTTTTTCCCGGCGGCATTTAGCTTTTGAGAAATCCGAGACACAAAGGATGTATAAAATGGGTTTTCAAAATCCTTTATGATAACACCTATCAGATTGGTCTGGTGGGAAACTAAATTTTTTGCAAAAATATTCGGAATATAATTTAGTTGATCTGATGCATCCAGAATTTTTTGTAATGTAACAGGATTGACGGAATCGGGATTATTGAAGGCTCTTGATACGGTGGTCTGTGAAACCCCTGCCAACTTAGCCACATCTACAGAGGTACTTTTTTTGTGACGTTCTCTCATAATAAATCACCATTTTATGGGCATGCCGTGAAGTAGAGTCTATAAGTAAAAGCTGTGACATGCGAATTTTTTTAATATGTATATTTTACCAATAATTCCAAAAGAAGACAATATATAATCGTATTTTTCAGGACGTTGGTATCAATCAAAACCCCCGTGTATTTTTGGGCTCATTTCGCAATTCTTTTACAAGCTCCATAACATCATCCTTTGGCATGGGATAAGGCAATGGAGTATGTTATATCGTATCGTAAAATGGATGCATAACAATTGTGATTTTGCAGAAAATAGTGGAAAGACCAAAGCTTTCATTTTAAAACGCATTTGGTATCTTTTAGCAGTTGAACCCTATAAAAAAGTGTGTCAGGAAAGCAGGGGAAGAGGCGATGATCCGCAAATATTTAGTAAAATATATTGTTTTTCTTATACTTCTGCTTCTTTGTATCGGGGCGGCTTGGTACTGTGCAAAGAAAGAAGATGCCCCGGTCCAAGATGCGGTGCTGGTGTACGCACCGCGGGAAGAGCGTGCAGCGGGATTGGTAGTTAGATGGAAAGAAGAAAATACGGAGCCAATGAGGCATAGATGGAAGGAAGAACATGCGGTGGAATTGATTGTTAAATGGAAGGAAGAAAACCAAGCAGGAGTGTGGCGGATATGAGCAATGAAACTTTGTATTTGAAAATTGACCGGAATATTTTGATAAAGGACAGCCATGTTACGTTACATGATCTGGGAGACATCAAATGCAGTACGAAAACTATTGAAAACAAAGTAAATTCCCTGCGCTTTCCTACGGAACAAATAAAAGGGCCGGGGAGATACGTGTTTTCCGTGATTGATGTGATTGAAGTGATACAAAAGGAATATCCAAGCCTTGAGATCAATAATTTAGGAGAGGCAGATTTTATTTTTACAGTGGAAAAAGAG
>JALFIB010000048.1 GCA_022776305.1 Lachnospiraceae bacterium | reverse complement strand
AGGCTGGAGTTTTTCTTGTTTTATCCGTTTTTTTGATGACGTTTCTTCTTTATTCGTTTCTTCTGATAACCCCATATCAAACAGAGAAAGCTGCACCGGAGCGTCTTCCGGGAGCAGTTTTGAGGTGCGAAGTCCCAAAAGGCGGATGGGTGTGCCGTTCCAGAGCTCATCGAAAAGGGTACATGCACAGCGGTAAAGCGTACCGGAGGTGGCGGATGGAGTCTTTAGCTGGGTTTGCTTGGAGCAGGACTGGAACGTATTGTACTTAATTTCTACCGTTACAGTTTGGGCAATCTGATGGGCTTTTCGGAGTCGTGCGGCTACTTGCTCAGAGAGAGACAGCAGAATCTGTTTCGCAGCATCTGCTTTTTCTACATCTGAAGCTAAAGTAGTGGAATTCCCGATGCCCTTTAATTCGTGTTCATCTGCGTCGACAACAGAATGGTCGATCCCGTTTGCATATTCCCACATCAGCAGCCCATGGCTTTTAAAGTGGAACTGTAAAAAATCTACGTCTGTGTGTGCCAGTTCCCCTATGGTACGTATCCCAAGCTGGGTAAGGCGCTGGGCACTGCTGCGTCCTACCATAAAAAGGTCACCTACAGGCAGTGGCCACATTTTTTCAGGTATTTCTTCCGGAAACAGTGTATGGATCTTGTCCGGCTTTTCAAAATCACTTGCCATTTTAGCAAGGAGTTTATTTGGCGCGATGCCGATATTCACAGTAAAGCCCAATTCATTTTTTATACGGTCTGCAATGGTGCGGGCCGCAAACTGGGGAGAGGGGAAAAGATGGCATATAGGCGTGTAGTCCATATAGCACTCATCAATGGAAACTTGTTCAATATCGGAAGTATAGGTGTGGAGCAGGGCCATAAGCTCTTGGCTTCGTTTGGAATACAAAGGATGGCTGGGCGGCTCAATGACAAGAAAGGGGCATTTTCGGAGGGCAGAAGCTACAGGTTCCCCCGTATGGATGCCGTATTTTTTAGCAGGTATTGACTTCGCAAGGACGACTCCATGGCGGCTTTTTTCATCTCCTCCAATGATGGATGGGATGGTGCGCAGGTCAGTAGAATCCCCATTTTTTAACCGCTCCATAGCGCTCCAGCTCAAATAAGCAGAATTAACGTCGATGTGGAAGACCAGTTCCATTTTCTCCCTCCTTTCCTGACAGAACTCCTTTTCTATCTGCCAGTTTACCATTTCTGAACGGTTACGTCATCTTTTAAAATGAAATTTCCAAAGGTTTTTATCCTTGCGCGGAGCGATAAAGCAGAGTATGATAGGAAAACAGGGAAAAAGTAAGGATTTGCCAAAGCAGAGGGCAAGAGAAGAAAGTAAGAGTTTGCCAAAGCAGATGGCAAGAGAACGAATGTAAGTCTTACAGAAAAGGGCAGGAGGAAGCGAGCCGTGGAGCATGATTTTTCAAAGGGAAGTATGAGCAGACATATTATGGGGCAGGCAGTGCCTTTGATGATCGCGCAGGTCCTGCAGCTCCTCTATAATGTGGTAGACCGGATCTATATCGGGCATTTGCCGGATGCCAACGGTCTGGCGCTGACTGGGATCGGGCTTGTATTTCCCATTGTGTCACTGATCGGTGCTTTTACGAACTTGTATGGGATGGGCGGCGCCCCTCTTTGTTCTATTGACCGCGGAGCGGGGAAGCTGGATGAAGCAGAAAAAATCATGGGAAATTCAGCAGTGCTTTTATTTGGGACTTCGTTTTTGCTGATGGCAATCTGTTACATATTCAAGAAACCCGTTTTGTATCTGTTGGGTGCAAGCGACGCAACCTACCCTTATGCCAACACGTATCTGGTGATCTACCTTCTGGGTACCGTGTTTTTTATGTTGGGCAACGGGATGAACAATTTTATCACCTCTCAGGGATTTCCGAAAATTGCCATGTGTACGACTATGCTGGGGGCACTGATCAATCTTGTACTGGATCCGGTCCTGATTTTTGGGTTTGGGATGGGGATCGAAGGCGCAGCCATTGCCACAGTATTTGCCCAGTTTGTTTCAGCACTTTGGGTACTGCGTTTCCTGTGTGGGAAAAAGGCTATCTTAAAACTGAAAAGAAGCTGTTTTCAATTAGACGCAGGTCTGGTAGGGCAGATCGTTTCTCTTGGTATGTCCGGGTTTATTATGCAGGCGACAAACTGTGTAGCCCAGATCGCATGTAATGCAATGCTGAGCATCTATGGCGGAGATCTGTATATCGGGATCATGACCGTACTGAATTCTGTGCGTGAGATCTTAAGTATGCCGGTACACGGGATCACCAGCGGATCCCAGCCGGTGCTTGGATATAATTACGGCGCAAAAAAATATGAACGGATCCGCAGCGGGATCCGTTTCATGGCTTGTGTCGGCGGTGCGTATACCATAGTGGCATGGGCTGCTTTGATGGCTTTTCCAAGACCATTCCTCGCACTTTTTACCAATAATGAAGAGATGATCCGACTGGGCGTGCGGTCTTTGCACCTCTATTTTGCCGGGTTTGTATTTATGTTGTTTCAATTTGCCGGACAGTCTGTTTTCGTGGCATTAGGCAAATCAAAACGTGCAATTTTCTTTTCTTTGTTCCGCAAAGTGGTTATTGTCCTGCCGCTAACTCTTTTGCTTCCCCGAATCATGGAAGACAGCGTGGCAGGAATTTTCCTGGCAGAGCCAATTTCAAATGTGGTGGGAGGACTCGCCTGCTTTATCACGATGTATGCGACCATTTACTGCCGTCTGGGAAGCTGCCCTCAGAAGGTATGATCATTTAATGCGTTTTCAATGCGTCCTCAATGGCAGAGACGGCATGCTGCACCGTTTTATGTCCCACATTGACGGTGATATGGGCGTATTTCTCATACAGGGGGACGCGCTCTTTATACAAGTCAAGCAAGGTCTGCCCCGGTTTGAACACAACACCTCGCTTTGTCAGATCACCAAGGCGTCTTTCCAAAACGGAACAGCTCACTTTTAAGTAGACCACTGTGCTGATATCGCGCAGGTGCTCCATTGCTTTCGGACCATATATGACACTTCCGCCCGTAGCGATGACGGAATGGGAGGTCTGGATCTGGCTGTTCACTTTTTCTTCGATCTTGTTAAATCCGTCATTTCCGCAGTCACGCATAATCTCCCATAACAATTTACCTTCTTCTTTTTGGATCAGCAGATCGGAATCGATGAAATCATATCCTAAAACCTTGGCAAGGACGATACCGATGGTGCTTTTACCAGCGCCCGGCATGCCAATGAGCGTAATATTGTCTTTTGTCATTTCTTACCCCTTTCAGCTGAAAATGGCGCCAAGGGCACCAAAAAGTCCTGCACTGGCAGCGCCCATGATAATACCAGCAAGGATCACACCCAGCATAACGGCAATGATACTTGACTTAAAATCCATATCCAGCAGGCTGGCTGCCAGTGTTCCTGTCCACGCCCCTGTACCGGGCAGCGGGATGCCTACAAACAAAAGCAATGCAACAAACAGTCCCCTGCCGGCTTTGGCTTGAAGCTTCTTTCCGCCTTTTTCACCTTTTTCCAGACAAAATGTAAAAAATTTGCCGATGTACGGTTTATCTTTTCCCCAGATTAACACTTTCCGTGCAAAGAGGTAGATGATCGGTACCGGAAGCATATTTCCGATGATGGCAATTACGTAAGAGGGCGCCAGAGGCAGACCGAATGCCACTGCATAGGGGATCGCACCGCGGAGCTCAATAAGAGGTACCATAGAAATCAAAAAAACAATTACATAATTTGTCATAATAAACAGTCTCCTTTATTTTAAAATTGTAAAAACACTCATATTTTATTATGTAAAAAACCAATTTGATATACCTGCTGAGTATGATATCTGTCACGTATTATACATGAAAAAACATGTCACGAATAGTACAAAATAGAATTTCGACAATTTTGTTACAATAATGATAATTTTATGATAAATTTGTGCAAATCAACGGAATCTGTATTGTAAAATGGAATAAGAGGACTATAATAAGCGCGAAGCAATAAATAAAATATTCCTAAAGAGGGAGGGAATGAAATGATTAGTTTTATCATCTGTTTGCTTCTATTGATTGGCGGGTATTTTGTGTATGGAAAGATTGTGGAAAATACCTTCGCCCCAGACGACCGGGAGACACCGGCAGTGAAGATCAATGACGGTGTCGACTACGTAGTGCTTCCGCAGTGGAAGTTGTTTTTAATCCAGCTGCTGAATATCGCAGGCCTTGGCCCGATCTTCGGTGCTATGCAGGGCGCATTGTGGGGCCCGATCGTATTTTTGTGGATTACTTTCGGTACAATTTTCGCAGGTGGTGTACACGACTACTTTGCAGGTATGCTTTCAGAAAGAAATGAGGGAGCATCCATTTCAGAAGTGTGCGGTATTTACCTTGGAGGCGCAATGAAGAACGTTATGCGTATATTCAGTGTAGTACTTCTTGTTATGGTAGGTACTGTATTTGCAGTAGGACCTGCGGGCCTGATTGTCACCTTGTTCCAGAATGGCGGAGTATCCGGTATCCTCTCCAGCAAAGAATTCTGGCTGTGGATCATTCTGGCATATTACTTTATCGCTACATTTATTTCCATTGATAAGATTATTGGAAAGATCTATCCTCTTTTTGGTATCTGTCTCATCATCATGGCAATCGGAGTTGCTTTCGGTATTTTTACAAATTCCGAATATGTGATCCCGGAGATCTGGTCAAACTTCAGAAACATGGAGCCCACCGGAAAGCCGATCTGGAGCTTTATGTTTATTACTGTTGCCTGCGGTGCGATTTCTGGTTTCCATGCAACCCAGTCACCGCTTATGGCGCGTTGTATGAAATCTGAAAAGCAGGGACATTTCGTATTCTACGGTGCAATGGTGTGTGAAGGTGTGATCGCACTGATCTGGGCAGCAGCAGGCTGTTCGATTTATGAAGTCACAGGTGGATTGAATACAGGTCTGGCAGCAGCTCTTTCAAATGGACAGTCTGCAGCAATCTATGATGTCTGCAAAAAGACAATGGGTGGATTTGGCGTAGCTCTTGCAATGCTTGGCGTAATAGCATGTCCGATCACATCCGGTGATACGGCATTCCGAAGTGCAAGGCTTACCCTTGCTGACTGGTTTAAATTCGACCAGAAAAACTATAAGAACAGGCTGCTCCTGTGCATCCCGCTTCTTGGAATTGGTGCTTTCGTAGGGCATTTGGATTATTCCATCGTATGGAGATATTTCAGCTGGACAAACCAGACATTAGCAATGATCGTTCTTTGGACAGCAAGTATGTTCCTGTACAAAGAAAAGAAGAATTACTGGATCACTGCAGTACCGGCAACCTTTATGAGTGCTGTATCCATGACATATTTCTTCTGCGCATCAGAATGTCTGAATCTTGGTACGGCAGTCGCATATCCGGCAGGTATCATTTTAGCTGCCTGCTTCCTTGGAATTTTTACCTATGCTACAAGAAAACAGCCAAAACGCGCATAAGGATGAGTTGATATGATATGGAAACCGCAACAATTAGGGAAAAAAGGGCTTAGTCCGGAAGAACTGGTTCAAGATAAGAAGAATTGCAGAAAGTTCGGGCCTTGTGGTGTAGGGAAAAAGGCATTGTATCTGAATAGCTTTTACTTTGAAAGAAGGTATTACATACCGTTGTCTTCCGTAAAACGTGCATATAAACGGATCGCTATGAGCAAGGGGGGATTTACGGGAAAAGGGATGTTTGCAACGATTCCTTATCTTGTAGTAGAATATGATGACGGCAAAGAAAAACAGTGTAATTTTAAAGTAGAAGAGCAGGTGGATCAGTTGCTCCATTACTTGGGTGAAAAGCATCCTGAAATAAAATTGCACAGCAAGCAGGCAGAACGGAAGCTTTTGGAAAAGAAAAGGCTGCTGGAGGAGAAAAAGGAAAAGTTAGCCATAGCGGAAGCAAAGCAAGACATTCAAATGCTGGAACGATGTCAGGCTTATCTGGAAAAACGTCCGAGCCTTTCCAACGACCTCAGTGATGCTGCCAAGCGTAAGAGGGCTTACGACCAAAGTAACCCCTCTTATCGGTGGGTTGCATTGTTTATCACCTTACTTGGAGCAGCAGCTTTCCTGTATGGGGTTTATGCCCTGATGACCCATGCAGGATTTGGAATGTATTTTCTGCTGTTTGGACTGGCAGCGATTTTCCTGTTTGCCAGTGTTAGTGTGATTCCAACATCGCGGAACAATAAGCGCTATATAGAACAACATCTGGATGAAGCCATTGGGGCCTTGGACCGTTATATCAAAAATTATCCTGATTTCCCGGTTCCTGCATATTATGCCCATCCGGTTGTTTTGAAAAGGATGATCGATATTCTTGCGGACGGACGTGCCAAAAACATACAGGAATCTTTGGAAGTGCTAAAATTGGATTTAAAAGCGTTAAATTCCAGCGTTGCGGTGGAACAGGAGGAATATGATGAGGTGATTGCCATTAAACCGATGTTCCTTTTGATGGATTATAAGTAAAAAATGTAAAAAGAAAAAAGTGCTGTGGGAAAAGAAAAAATTTCGGAAACCTGCAGCACTTTTGCATTGTTTTACAGTAAATCCTTGCATTTTTTTGGCGGTTTTGATATTCTTATAACAAATATATTTGATAGACGAAAGGAGCAAAACTATGGCAAAACCAAAAATTCTTGTGGTAGGTAGTTTTGTAATGGATCAGATAGCCACTACAGAAATATTTCCGAGAGAAGGACAGACCGTATTAGGCGGTACATTTTCAAAAGCACCGGGTGGAAAGGGCGCAAACCAGGCAGTCCAGATGGCACGCTTAGGTGCTGACGTTACTATGGTAGGTAAACTGGGACACGACAGCAACGGCGAGGAAATGGTAAAGACATGTAAAGAAGCAGGCATCAATACAGAGTATGTACTTTATGATGACAAGCTTCCGTCCGGCTGCAGCGTTATTATCCTTGAAGAGGCTCCGGGCAAGCAGACAGTAAACCGTATCATCGTACTGTCCGGTTCCAACATGAGCATCACTCCGGATGATGTTGCATTTTTAAAAGAAAAGATCGCAGAGTATGATCTGGTTGTACTCCAGCTGGAGATCCCTATGGAGATTAATGAGCTGGTTGCAGCTTATGCATATGAAAAGGGTGTTCCGGTTATGCTGAATTCCGCACCAAGTGCACCGCTTTCTGATGAACTCTTGTCCCACCTTACATATATTTCTCCAAATGAGCATGAAGCATATGATATGGTTGGCATCAAGATCTCCCATGAAGGCAAAGGCGTAAACATGGATGAAGCAAAAGCTGCTACTGCTGCACTGAAAGCAAAAGGTGTAAAGAATGTCCTGATCACATTAGGTGAGGCAGGCGCCATCCTTGACACAGAAAAAGACGGCGTGTTCTACAGTCCTTGTGCAGAGAACATTATGGCTGTTGACCCGACAGCAGCAGGCGATTCCTTCGTTGGAGCACTTTCTGTAGGCCTTAGCTGTGGCTGGGGATACGATGAGACACTGAAATTTGCGAACCACACAGCAGCCCTCACAGTATCAGCTATGGGTGCTATGCCGTCACTTCCTACTTTGGATAAGGTAGAAGCATTCCTGAAAGAGAGAACAGGAATGGTACCGGATACATCTGTGCTGAAATAAGTACAGCGGGTACAAGCCATACCACAAATATTTATTACGATGATTTTCAGGAGGTTTCAATATGGACGCAAGATGTAAAGAGTCCTATTCATTTTTCCTTGATACAGTGAAAAATGATCTGAGTGAATTTATTGATAATATGGATTATGCAGAGATTGAAGCTGCTGCAGACCTGATTTTAGAAGCACAGAAGAATGGCGGACGTGTCCATGTATCAGGTATTGGCAAACCTGGCCATATTTCCGGGTACATTGCTTCTTTGATGTCTTCTACAGGCAACCCGACGTATTTCCTTCATGGTACAGAGGCAGTACATGGCTCCTGCGGACAGCTGGTTCCGGGCGATGTTGTTATCTTTATTTCAAACAGCGGTGAGACAGCTGAGATGCGTTCTACCGTACTTGCAGTGAAGAACAATGGCTGCAAAGTGATCGGTGTCAGCGGCAACCGCGATTCCTGGCTGGCAAAAGAAAGTGAAGTACATCTTTTCGCAGGTGTGAAAAAAGAAGGAGGTCCTCTGGGACGTGCACCGAGAATGTCCATTCTGGCTGAGACATTGGTGCTTCAGGCACTCAGTGTAGCACTTCAGGCAGATAAAGACGTTACACCGCAGCAGTATGTGAAGTGGCATCCGGGCGGAGCCCTTGGAAAACTTCGTGATGACGAGAAATAATCCGTAAAGAGATCCAGAGCTTTTCTGCAGATATGGAAAACAAAGTTTAAATTGTCTTTTATTAGGTTTAAACTGGCCTTCAGGCGTCGGCAGTCATAAGGATTGTCGGCGCCTCCGTTTTGCACGGATACGCCTCACTGACAAAATGCAAAGCATTTTGAGGTTGGCTCTGAATAGTTATAAAAATGATAATTAAAGGATTTCGACTGATGATCAATGGAATAGTTACGATAATAGAAACCATGTGTAAATTTTTATGGGGAGATTTACTCACAATCCCCTTGCCGGGAGGAGGTATGCTGGGAATCCCACTGCTGGTAATACTCCTGATACCTGCCGGTATTTATTTTACCATTCGGACCAGATTCCTTCCGGTCCGCCTTTTTCCGGAAATGATCCGCGTGACCATGGAAAAACAGAATAGTAAGAGTGAGGCTATTTCCGGTGTTCAGGCGCTTATCGTATCCACTGCTACAAGAGTCGGCATGGGAAATCTGGTAGGCGTGGTAGCTGCCGTTTCAGCAGGAGGAGCCGGTGCAGTTTTCTGGATGTGGGTGACGGCGATCATCGGATCCTCCAGCGCTTTTGTGGAGGCAACGCTGGCGCAGCTATACAAAGAAAAAGATCCCCTTTACGGCGGATACCGCGGCGGGCCTGCCTATTATATCCATCATTTCGTGAAAGAGAAGCTTGGAAAAGGGTTCCGGTGGAAACGAAGTGTGACGGCTGCCCTTTTTGCGGTTTCAGGCTTGCTCTGCTGGTGCGGGATCAGCCAGGTCATAGGAAATTCAGTGTCTTCTGCTTTTGAAAATGCTTTTCATATTCCTCCGCTCTACACGACCATCGTGCTGGTTGCACTGGCAGCATGGATCGTACTGCGGAAAAATGCGACGGTAAAAGTGCTTGATATTTTGGTGCCTATTATGGCAGGCTGTTATTTCTGCTTTACTATTTTCATTATTATCCGGAATATAGGTGCACTGCCGGCAGTTTTTTCACGTATTTTTTCAGAAGCATTTGGCTTGCGGCAGGTTGCTGCAGGGGGATTTGGCGCTGTGCTGATGAACGGAGTAAAGAGAGGGCTTTTTTCAAATGAAGCAGGTTCCGGATCGGCACCTTGCTCAGCAGCCGCTGCCCAAAGTGACCATCCCGCAAAAATCGGATTGATGCAGGCCTTTGGCGTGTTTATTGATACCATTGTGATCTGCAGCTGTACCGCTATGATCATGCTACTCACACCGGATGAAATGATTGGCGGACTTACGGGGATGAACTTGCTCCAGACATCCATGCAGTACCATCTTGGACAGTTTGGTGTGGTGTTTATTGCAGTGATCCTCTGGCTGTTCAGTTTTTCTACGTTTATTGGGATCCTGTTTTATGCCCGCTCAAATGTGGCTTATTTATTCGGAGATAATTGGATTTCCCAGACACTATACAAGATTTTGGCACTGGTCATGCTCTTTATCGGTGGTTTGGCCGCTTATACGGTGGTTTGGGATTTAAGTGATGTGGGAATCGGTTTGATGACCATTTTCAATCTGGCCGTGATCGTCCCGGGAGCCGGCCCTGCCATTGAGGCACTTAGGGATTATGAAAACAAGAAAAAACGGAAGAAAAAACATTAATGTTTCAAAGAAGGAGAATGCATGATGGAAACAAAGGATCCGATCAGTAATCCTATTACGGAAGGTGTGATCTGGAAACAGCTGCTTGCCTTTTTCTTTCCTATCCTGCTGGGAACATTTTTCCAGCAGTTATATAATACCATTGACATGATCATTGTGGGCAGGTTTGTGGGAAAAGAAGCATTAGCCAGTGTGGGCGGCTCTGCGGGCCAGATCGTAAACCTTGTAGTGGGTTTTTTTACCGGGCTTTCAGCAGGAGCAGGGGTGGTGATCTCCCAGCATTATGGGGCAAATGATGAACAGCGTTTAAACAATAGTATCCATACGGCGTACGCGCTGTCTTTGGCAGGCAGCGTTTTCTTTATGATCACCGGCATATTGCTTTCTACGCGCATGTTGCGCTGGATGAATACACCGGAGGAACTCCTTGCATCCTCTGACCTATATTTAAAAATATATTTTGGCGGGATCCTTTTTGTCTTTATTTACAATATTGGATCAGGGATCCTACGTGCTCTGGGGAATTCCAGGCTTCCCCTTTATTATTTGATCGTCTGCTGTATACTCAATATCGTATTTGACTTGGTGATGGTATTGGGATTTCGTCTGGGAGTTTCGGGAGCAGCCATTGCCACGGTGATCGCCCAAGGGGTCAGCGCACTGCTTGTCACAAGGGCTTTGATGCGGTCGAAAGATATTTACAAGTTGAAACTTTCACGGATCCGTTTTCACAAAGGCGTATTGCAGTCACAGCTGTATCTGGGAATTCCGGGAGGAATGCAGTCAGTGATGTACAACATATCGAATATTATCATTCAGGCAGCCGTCAATGTCTATGGGACAGATACAACGGCAGCTTGGGCGGCTTACGGAAAACTGGATGCAGTTTTTTGGATGATCAGCGGTGCCTTTGGTGTGGCGATCACCACCTTTGTAGGGCAAAACTACGGTGCAGGCAAGATGGACAGGATCGATCAGGGAATTAAGATCTGTCTTGGAATGGATCAGGCCGTATCAGTGGCAGCGAGTATTTTACTGGTGGCCTTCCGCTACCAGCTGTTTTCTATCTTTACAGACGATGCACAGGTCATCCGGATCGGCTGTGAGATGCTGATGGTGATTACGCCCTGTTATGTGACCTTCAGCTTCATCGAGATCCTTTCCAGCGCTTTGCGCGGTGTCAGCGATGTGGTCATTCCCATGATCCTTACCATGTTTGGAGTATGCTTTATGAGGATCGCATGGATCTTTCTGGTTGTACCCATCAAACCCTCTATCACAACGATCATTTTAAATTATCCAGTCACATGGATTTTGACTTCTGTCCTTTTTGTGGCCTATTATTTTCATAAGAAGAAACGGTTGTATGCGGGAAGGTAAATCGGCCAATAATGGGAAGAGGAAAGCAGTTTGCTGCAAAAGCAAAATAGAGAGGAGATAGCTGGACTATGGAAATTGAAAGAAAGTGGATGGTAACAGGATGGCCTGAGGGGCTTCCTCTTTTGGAAACTTACCATATGGATCAAGGATATATCAGCGTAAGGCCGACGGTAAGGATCCGCCGTGAAGCGCTGGAAGGGGGAAAAACTGCCCTTGTCCTTTGCTTTAAAGGGGCAGCGGGAGCAGACGGACTTAGCAGGAAAGAAATAGAAACGGAAATCGACCAGCCTCTCTTTGGGCAGTTAGAAGATCTGATCGGAAAGCCGTTGATCCAAAAGGTGAGAAAGACATATCTTTTGCCGGACGGCAACCATCTGGAAGTAAACTGTGTGGATGAGGGTCTTCCCAGTGCCTTTTGGTATGCGGAAATTGAGTATAGGACAGAAGAAGAGGCAAGAAGCTGGTCTTCGAGAACAGTTGGTTTAGAGAAATACCTGCAGGAGGAATGTACCGGAAAACCGGGATCCAGTATGGCAGATTATTGGGTGCAGACCAGACTGGGGTGAAAAATTCCGGAATATTACGGGGTAAGTCCGGAAAATTGTGTGAAAAATTCCGGAATTATTGGTTGACAAATGTATAGGACAATTTTATAATCGAAAAAGAGTGTTGACGTAATGCCACACGAAGGGGTACACCACCGCGGGTGTATTTCTTTGTGTGGCTTTTTTGTACTTGAATGAAGAAAAATTGTTTTCTGATAGGACAAAGAGCGCTGCGTCCGGCATGAAAGAAAGAGAGGAGGAGCACTTATGGTAAAAATTAATGGGCAAAAAGAAGCGGTTGGCGGTATGAAGTTGGATGAGTATCTATTGGCACATGGATATGAACAAAACAGGATCGCCATTGAATGTAATGAAGAGATCTTGCCGAAAAGCGAGTACAGTACAAAAATCCTCGAAGATGGTGATGTGATAGAAATCGTTAGCTTTGTGGGAGGTGGCTGATGTGGCAGAGGAAGCAAAAAATGAAAGCATAAAACAGAAGACGGTAGGTACATGCCATCAAGAATACACAAAAGATGGAAGAAAGGTATTCGGGAGAAGCCCTTCAAAAGAGGAAATGGATCGTGCGCTGGAGCTGCGCCATACAAAAGAAGTACAGGATAAGATCCGCCGTGCTACCGTTGCTGTGTGCGGACTTGGCGGCCTTGGTTCCAACATCGCATTTGCCCTTGCCAGATGTGGGGTGGGAAAGATGCATCTGATCGATTTTGATTGTGTGGATGTGGCCAATTTGAACCGTCAGCAGTACCGTGCTTCGCAAGTGGGAATGCCAAAGCCACTGGCGCTTCAGGAAGAGCTTTTAGAGGTAAATCCATATCTGGATATCTCCACTGACTGGGTAAAACTGACAGAAGAAAATATTCCCGGGCTTTTAAAAGAGGATACGTATATCTGCGAGGCTTTTGATGTCCCGGAAGCAAAGGCTATGCTGACTAACACGGTATTGGAAAAGATGCCGGGAAAATTCCTTGTAGGGGCATCGGGAATGGCGGGGTACGGAGACAGCAACAGTATCCGGACGAGAAAAATCCTGCCCAACTATTATCTTTGCGGTGATGGGGTCTCAGATGTACAAACCTGTGGCGGATTGATGGCACCGCGTGTCATGCTCTGTGCATCACATCAGGCGAACCAGATACTGGAACTCATCATAAATAATAGGTAATAGGCTTTAAAATCGGTAAAAAGATATTTACAGCAAAAGAAAGAGGAGGACAAGAAAAAATGGCAAAAGATACATTTACATTAGGAGGAAAAGAGTTTACCTCAAGATTTATTTTAGGCTCCGGAAAGTATTCCATGGAGCTGATCAAAGCGGCAGTGGAAAACGCAGGAGCCCAGATTATTACGCTGGCAGTGCGCCGGACCAATACAAAGAAAAATGAGAATATTCTGGATTATATTCCGGATCATGTGACGCTTCTTCCCAACACATCCGGTGCAAGGGATGCAAAAGAGGCAGTCCGCATTGCAAAAATGGCCCGTGAGCTTGGCTGCGGCAATTTTGTGAAGGTAGAGATCATGAAGGACAGCAAATACCTCCTGCCGGATAATGCAGAGACAGTAAAAGCGACGGAGATGCTGGCAAACGAAGGATTTGTAGTGCTTCCATATATGTATCCGGACCTGTATACGGCGAGAGACCTTGCAAATGCAGGTGCAGCAGCGGTGATGCCGCTGGCAGCTCCTATCGGGTCCAACAAAGGTCTGGCTACAAAAGAGTTTATCCAGATCCTCATTGATGAGATCGACCTTCCGGTGATCGTAGATGCAGGAATCGGAAAGCCTTCTCAGGCATGCGAAGCAATGGAGATGGGTGCAGCTGCAATTATGGCAAACACTGCTATTGCAACAGCAGGAGACATCCCAGCTATGGCGGGCGCTTTTAAAAATGCCATTGAGGCAGGCCGTGCCGCCTATCTTGCAGGCTTGGGACGCGTGCTGGAGAGAGGTGCGTCCGCATCTGACCCGCTGACCGGATTTTTGAGAGACTAGGGGTGAATGTAATGAGTGAGAATCAGTTTTTTGTAGATTCAGAAAAATTAAGCGAAAAAGCCCTTGAGAAAAAACACCGGTTGGAAAATGATCCATCCAGCCGGGCAGACCATATGGCATATCTTCCGGGAATGGAGCAGATTGCTTCTGATATCCGGGAAAAGGTACTAAATGAGATGGATTCCTACGATTATGAGAGCTATACCGATGCAGACGTCCGCCGTGCACTGATGCATGAAACCTGCAGCGTAGAAGATTTCAAGGCACTTTTATCACCGGCAGCCCTTCCTCACTTAGAGGAGATGGCAGCGCGGGCAAAGCTTGAGACTAGCAAGCATTTTGGAAACACCGTTTATCTGTTCACACCTTTGTATATTGCAAATTACTGTGAGAACTACTGTGTCTACTGTGGGTTTAACTGCTACAACGATATCAAACGGAAAAAGCTGAACATGCAGGAAATCGAAAAAGAAATGAAAGTCATTGCGGATTCCGGCATCGAAGAAATTTTAATGCTTACAGGGGAGAGCCGCAGCATGAGCGATGTCACTTACATCGGCGAGGCCTGCAAGCTGGCATCAAAGTATTTCAGGAACGTGGGGCTGGAAATTTATCCGGTCAATACAGACGAGTACCAGTATCTCCATGAATGCGGTGCTGACTACGTGACAGTATTTCAGGAGACGTACGATTCAGATAAATATGAGACGTTGCATCTTTTGGGCCATAAACGTGTATTCCCATACCGTTTTGATGCACAGGAGAGGGCAATTCGCGGCGGTATGAGAGGCGTTGGCTTTTCTGCCTTGTTAGGACTTGCTGATTTTAGAAAGGATGCCCTTGCCTCAGCCCTCCACGTTTATTTCCTTCAGAGAAAGTATCCCCATGCAGAGTATTCCCTTTCCTGCCCGCGGCTTCGTCCAATTATCAACAATGATAAGATCAATCCCATGGACGTCCATGAAAAAGAGCTGTGTCAGGTGCTCTGTTCCTACCGTATTTTCCTGCCCTACGTTGGGATCACCGTATCTTCCAGAGAGCAGAAGCACTTCCGGGACGGCATTGTAAAGATCGCTGCCACGAAGGTATCCGCCGGAGTTTCCACCGGGATCGGTGACCACGAGAGCAAATATGAGGGAAAGGAAAGCGAAGATGCCGGAGATGAGCAGTTCGAGATATCCGATGGCAGAAGCTTTGATGAAATGTATCGTGATATGTCTGGCGAAGGGCTCCAGCCGGTTTTAAACGACTATGTCTATGTGTAAGATTATTTGTGTGACCAACCGCCATCTGGCAGGGGAACATTTTATACAACAGATAGAGACAATTGCAAACAGCGGCGTGGATGGCATAATTTTGCGAGAAAAAGATTTAAAGGAATCAGAATATGAATCGTTGGCCCGGCAAGTAAAAAAGATCTGTGATGACGCAGGGCTCCCTCTTTATCTGCACACCTATCGAGACGTGGCAAAGCGTTTGGGGATTACGAGGCTACACCTGCCTCTTTCCCAGTTTTTGCAGATGACGGCAGAAGAAAAAAAAGAGTTTACGGAGATCGGTGTCTCAACCCATTCGCCGGAGGAAGCAGAAAAAGCACAGCAGGCAGGTGCCGCTTACGTTACGGCCGGACATGTATTTGCCACAGACTGTAAGAAGGGACTTGCCCCCAGAGGCATTTTTTTCTTGGAAAATGTGTGTAATTCGGTGCAGATCCCCGTTTATGCCATCGGCGGCATTTCACCGGAGAATGCTGATTCCTGTATAAAAGCCGGCGCCAGTGGTATCTGCCTGATGTCATCCCTTATGGTGGCAGAAAAACAGGAAGTTGTTCAAATTGTACGTTCCCTTTTTTCTGCACAACCTGCACAAATACTTCTTCCAAAACAAGATGTATAGACAAGTTATTCTGTTGAAAATGCCAAAAATGTACAAGATGGAGAAAGAATGTTGACATTGTCTAGAATAAAATATATAATATCACTAGATTGACGGAGGAAGAGTGAAAAAACTTGGCAATATTTATAAAAAATATAGAGCCATGTTGGCCTGTCCGTTGAGCATATATATACAACTTTGATATGGTTGTATATATCAAAAACAATACATTTTTAAGGAGGAAGTAACATGAACAAGAAATTAGTTAGCATGGCACTGGCAGCAACTATGATCGTTGGAGCTGGATTATCTGTTTCCGCAGAGGGTGCAAAAACAGTAGGTATCCTGATGCCGACACAGTCATCCGAGCGTTGGATCAATGACGGAGCAAACATGAAATCCCAGTTGGAAGAAAAAGGCTACAATGTAGAACTTCAGTATGCAGAAGACGATACAGCTATGCAGGTATCCCAGCTGGAAAACTATGTAGGTAAAGGTGTTGACTGTCTCGTAATCGCAGCTATCGACTCAGGCGTTCTTGTAAATGCTGAGGCTCAGGCAAAAGAAGCAGGCATCCCGATCATCGCTTATGACCGTCTCCTGATGGATACAGATGCAGTTTCTTACTATGCAACATTTGATAACAAGGGTGTTGGTACTGTAATCGCAAACTACATCAAAGAAGCAAAAGACCTTGATGCAGCTCGTGAGGCTGGAGAGTCTTATACAATCGAGTTCTTCATGGGATCACCGGATGATAACAATGCACTGTTCCTGTACAATGGTATTATGGAAGTGCTTCAGGAGTATCTGGATGACGGAACACTTGTATGTAAATCAGGAAGAACATCTTTTGAAGATACATGTATCCTCAGATGGTCTCAGGAAACAGCTCAGTCAAACTGTGAGAACATTTTGACAGCAAACTATGCAGATGAAGAACTTGACATTGCTTGTACAGCATTTGACGGATTCGCATATGGTGTAAAGGCTGCTCTGGAAGGTGCAGGCTACACAGCTGAGAACTGGCCGCTGGTTACAGGACAGGATGCAGAAGTTATGGCTACAAAGAATATCATCGCTGGAAGCCAGACAATGTCCATCTACAAAGATACACGTCTCCTTGCTGAAAAGGCTGTTACAATGGTAGATGCAGTTCTTCAGGGAACTGAGCCGGAAATCAACGATACAGAGCAGTACAACAATGGTGTGATCACAGTTCCGACTTATATGTGTACACCGGTTGCAGTAGATCAGTCCAACTATAAAGAAATCCTGATCGATGGCGGATATTACACAGAAGACCAGCTTCAGTAATCGAATGATTTAAACGAATCAAGTAAGTCCCCCGCTTCAAATGCGCAGAGCATTAAGTGGCGGGTAGGGACTTGCATAGAAGTAAAATGGGCGGCGGAAAAATCCGCCGCTCATCTTTCGTAGTATGTAACTGCATAGAGACAGGTCCTTTGCAGTTGACGTAACTGGAAGAAGGAATCCGGAAACTGCCTGCAGCAGATAACGGACAGAAAAAAGAAAAGGAGTGAGGATATGTCTGATATTATTCTGGAGATGAAGCACATTACGAAGGCATTTTCAGGCGTGAAAGCATTAGATGACGTAAACCTTCAAGTGAAGAAGGGTGAGATCCACGCATTGTGCGGAGAAAACGGAGCAGGCAAGTCTACACTGATGAACGTACTTTCCGGCGTATATCCCCATGGTACATACGAAGGAGATATTATTTATAAAGGTGAGACATGTAAATTCCACAGAATTAAGGACAGTGAGGAAAAAGGTATTGTTATCATCCATCAGGAACTGGCACTTAGCCCATATCTTTCCATTGCAGAAAATGTGTTTATGGGTAATGAACAGACTTCTTTCCGCGGTGTGATTAACTGGACTAAGACCAGAGGAGCAGCAAAAGAAGCATTGGCTCATGTCGGGCTGGAGAATGAGAATCTGAATGCCCCTGTCAATACGCTGGGCGTAGGAAAACAGCAGCTGATCGAGATTGCCAAGGCGATGGCTAAGAATGTTGAACTTCTCATTCTGGACGAGCCGACAGCAGCGCTGAACGATGAAGAGTCTGCCCAGCTTCTCGAGATTATGCTGGACCTGAAGAAAAAGGGTGTTACCTGTATCATTATCTCACATAAACTGAATGAAATCAGCTATGTAGCTGACTCCATTACGATCATCCGTGATGGTAAGACCATTGAGACGCTGAAAAAGGGTGTGGATGAATGGTCAGAGGACCGTATCATTAAAGGTATGGTAGGACGTGAGATGAATAACCGTTACCCGGAACGTAAGGATTGCCCTATCGGCGATGTGGTAATGGAAGTGAAAAACTGGTCTGTATACCATCCGGAGATCTCTGACAAACAGGTTTTGAAAGATATCAATATCAAAGTCCGTGCAGGTGAGGTTGTAGGACTTGCAGGCCTGATGGGTGCAGGGCGTACAGAGTTTGCCATGAGCCTTTTCGGACACTCATATGGACAGAAGATTTCCGGTGAAGTGTATATGCATGGAAAGAAAATCAGCACGAAGACAGTAAAAGATGCAATTGACAACAAGATTGCCTATACTTCTGAAGACCGTAAGACATACGGGTTGGTGCTGATCAATGATATCAAGACAAATATGACTATGGCTGCAATGCGTGACTATTATTCACATGGTCAGATTGTAGATGAAAAGAAAGAAAATCTGGACGCAGAAGAGTATAAGGCAAAGATCAACGTAAAAGCAACGTCTATTCACCAGACGGTTGGTTCACTTTCCGGTGGAAACCAGCAGAAGGTCGTTTTGGCAAAATGGATGATGACACATCCGGATGTTTTGATTCTGGATGAGCCGACCCGTGGTATCGATGTTGGTGCAAAGTATGAGATTTACTGTGCAATTAACGAGATGGCCCGAGAAGGAAAAGCGGTCATTGTAATCTCTTCCGAAATGCAGGAGATCATCGGTACGTGTGACCGTGCATACGTGATCAACGAAGGCAGGATTGCCGGAGAGCTGAGCAAACAGGAACTGTCTCAGGAGAACATTATGAAATGTATCATGGACAGTAATGCGAAAGGAGAAGAACAGTAATGGAAAACAAGAAAAAATATATTAATCTTGATATAAAATCATTTGGTATGATTGCCGCACTGGTTATCATTTTCATTATCTTTTATGTATTTACCGGTGGTTCAAATGCAACTCCGGTTAACATTAACAACCTGATCATGCAGAATGGATATATTATTATCCTGGCAACTGGTATGCTGCTCTGCGTACTGACCGGTTATATTGACCTTGGTGTAGGTTCCGTTGTAGCACTTGGTGCAGCATGTGCGGCAAAGCTTGTTGTAGAGCAGAACTGGGCTGTTCCTCTTGCATGGCTGGTAGCCATTGGGATCGGACTTGCAGTTGGAATCTTTGCAGGATTCTTTATTGCTTTCCTTGATATCCCGCCTTTCGTTGTAACACTGGCAACTATGCTTATGGGACGTGGCCTTACCTATACACTGCTGAAATCCCTGACCGTAGGGCCCCTGCCTCAAAACTACGCATTTATCGGTACAGGATTTCTTCCGACGATAAAAGTCGCCGTGGGGGAAGGCTCGCTGGATCTCGTCTGTGTGATCGTTGCA
The DNA here is from genome assembly GCA_022776305.1 of Lachnospiraceae bacterium. Classification (GTDB taxonomy): domain Bacteria; phylum Bacillota; class Clostridia; order Lachnospirales; family Lachnospiraceae; genus Choladousia. The sequence continues at coordinate 4,289 of JALFIB010000048.1, read as the reverse complement.
GCGATCGTGACGGTAGGACTGATCGTTAATGAGATCAGAACTGTTAAAACGAATAATAAATATGGTTTTGCAAATCTTGTTCCATGGCAGATGTACTTAAAAGATGCAGTTATTCTTGCAATCGTATGGTTCTTTTTCATTAAATTGGGACAGTACAACGGTATTCCCGTACAGCTCATTGTCCTCGGAGTAATTGTTGCAATTTACCAGTTTGTAACAAGCAAGACTGTTGCAGGACGCCAGATCTATGCAATGGGTGGTAATGCAAAGGCAGCAAGATTGTCCGGTATCAATACAAGAAAAGTATTCTTCTGGGTATATGTAAACATGGGAGTCCTGGCATCTATCGCAGGTATTGTTCTCTCAGCACGTCAGGGCGGCGCAAACCCGAAGATGGGTGATGGTATTGAAATGGATGCGATCGCATCCTGCTATATCGGAGGTGCAGCAGCTTCTGGTGGTGTAGGTACAGTTATCGGTGCAGTAGTCGGAGCTCTTGTAATGGGTGTCCTGAATAACGGTATGTCCATGTGCGGTATGTCTACAGACCTCCAGAAAGTAGTAAAAGGTGCCGTTCTTCTTGGCGCTGTTGTACTTGATGTAACAACAAAGAAGAAAAAAGGCTGATTTATATTCGCTGGTTAAAAACTAAAAATGTAACTGTCCGGATCCTTTGTCTGGCCCTGGGCAGTTGCCTCAAAACAATAATTTAGGCGAGGTATAGAAAATGAAAACAACAAAGAATTATAAGTTTTGGTTTTGCACAGGCTCTCAGGATCTTTACGGTGATGAGTGCCTTAGAAAAGTAGCGGAGCATTCACAGATTATTGTAAAAGCTTTGAATGATTCCGGAGTGCTTCCGTATGAGCTGGTTTGGAAACCGACTTTGATCACAAACGAACTGATCAGAAAAACATTTAATGAGGCAAATGCAGACGATGAGTGTGCCGGAGTCATCACATGGATGCATACATTCTCACCGGCAAAATCCTGGATTCTCGGACTTCAGGAATACAGAAAACCTTTGATGCACCTGCATACACAGTTCAACCGTGAAATCCCATACGACACCATCGATATGGATTTTATGAATGAAAACCAGTCTGCACACGGGGACAGGGAATATGGACACATCGTTACCCGTATGGGCATTGAGCGCAAGGTTGTTGTGGGACATTGGGAAGACAAGGCAGTTCAGGAACGTATTGCAAGCTGGATGCTGACGGCAATCGGTATTATGGAGAGCAGCCATATCCGTGTATGCCGTGTAGCTGATAACATGAGGAATGTGGCAGTTACAGAAGGCGACAAGGTAGAGGCACAGATTAAATTCGGCTGGGAGATCGATGCATATCCGGTCAATGAGATCGCAGAGTACGTTTCAGCAGTACCGCAGAATGAGATCGATACACTGGTAGAAGAGTATTACAGCAAATATGATATTATTCTGGAAGGAAGAGATCCGAAGGAATTCAGAGAGCACGTTGCAGTACAGGCAGCCATTGAAATTGGTTTCGAAAAATTCCTTGAGGAAAGAGATTATCACGCAATTGTAACGCATTTCGGTGACCTTGGTGCGCTGAAACAGCTTCCGGGACTTGCTATCCAGCGATTGATGGAAAAGGGATACGGATTCGGTGCAGAAGGTGACTGGAAGACTGCAGCAATGGTACGATTGATGAAGATCATGACATCCGGTGTTAAGAATCCGAAGGGTACCTCCTTTATGGAAGATTATACATACAATCTTGTACCGGGAAAAGAAGGCATCCTGCAGGCCCATATGCTTGAAGTTTGCCCGACAGTGGCAGAAGGTCCCATTGGTATCAAGGTGTGTCCGCTTTCCATGGGAAACAGAGAGGATCCGGCACGTCTTGTTTATACATCTAAGACAGGTCCGGCAGTGGCAACTTCTCTGGTAGATCTCGGTAACCGTTTCCGCCTGATCATAAATGATGTAGACTGTAAAAAGGTGGAAAAACCCATGCCGAAACTTCCGGTGGCAACTGCATTCTGGACACCGCAGCCGAACCTTGCAACAGGTGCAGAAGCATGGATCCTCGCAGGTGGAGCTCATCATACGGCATTCTCCTATGACCTTACTTCAGAGCAGATGGGTGACTGGGCAAATGCCATGGGTATTGAAGCAGTATACATTGATAAAGATACCAACATCCGTGATTTCAAAAAGGATCTTCAATTGGGAAATCTGTTTTACAGATAATCAGGTAAAAACAGGAAAGCTTACAATTGATTTTTTGCCTGAATTGTCATAGGCTATATCCAGTGTGCGTTTTGTATCGTACGGATATTTGAAGAAAAAGATATAGGTGGGAATTATGGCAAAAACATCAAAATATCTGCAAGTGATAGAATGGGTCAAAAACAGGATCGAAACGGGAGAGCTTTCTGCCGGAGATAAGCTGGAATCGGAAAATGAGCTGAGTACCATGTTCCATATTAGCCGTCAAACGGCACGCCATGGATTAGATATCCTGGTGGAAGAAGGGCTTCTGGAGCGTGTTCAAGGAAGCGGGACGTACGTGAGAGATAAAAGTGCAGACAGTGAGGAAAAGTCTGCAGAGCTGTCCAAAACAGTAACAATCATAAGCACGTACGTGGACGGATATATTTTCCCGAGGATTCTGAAATCCATGGTACGTGCTCTGGAAACATACGGATATGGGGCACGTATCATGTTTACGAACAACCATGTGGAGACAGAGCGCAGCCTGCTGATCCGCCTGCTGGAAGAACGAAGCAGAGATCCTCTGCTTGTGGAGACTGTTATGAGCGGACTGCCGAATCCGAATCTCAAATATTATCGTCGTTTGCGTTCCAGAGGTATACCGATCCTGTTTTTCCACAGCTTTTATCCGGAATTGGATATGCCCCACATCAGCATGAATGATGAACAGGCAGGGCGGATCGCTACGGAATATCTGATTGCACACGGACATAAGAAGATTGCCGGCATTTTCAAGTCTGACGACGGTCAGGGGCAGCGCCGGTATATGGGTTTTGTGAAAGCACTGCTGCATGCAGATCTGCCGATTCCGGAAAGGAACATCTGCTGGGTGGATACACAGGATATGAAAAAGTTCGAGAGGATTTACCAGAAACTGTCGGAACGTCTCAGTGGATGTACAGCGTGTGTCTGCTATAATGATGAAGTGGCACATGAACTGACAGAGTATGTATTGGCCAAAGGTATTCAAGTCCCTGAACAGATGTCAATTATCAGCATTGATAATTCTGAGCTTGCGAGATTGAATGCAGTTCCTCTTACTTCCGTAAAAAACCCCATGGAAGCACTGGGGGCGAAGGCAGTAGAAAGCCTGATGAAGCTGATTGAACAACCGGAGAGTGAAGTTTCATATGAATTTCCGGTAGAATTAGAGGAGCGGTGTTCTGTGGCAGAGCCTGCTGACAACCTATAGAAAAACTTTTATTCGTTCCTGATGGAAATGAATAGAGAAAACAAATAGGAAAAGTAAATAGAAAAAAGAAGCTGAAGAGTCAGAAGATATGATTCCCAAAACGGGATTTCGAACTCTTCAGCTTTTTTGCTGATAATGATTCAAATGTTAGTAGATACCAAGCAGATTGCTCCGCACTTCGTGCTGCCACAATCCTGCAAAACGAAGATCGGAACTTCAAGCAGATCAGAACTTCAAAAAAGTATTCAGGATTCCTCTGCCAAGAGAAGCACCAAGGTTGCCTCCAAGGCGTTTTCCAAAGCTTCCGCCGATGGATTTTCCAATTTCATTGCCAACCTCACGTCCGATTGTTCCGGCAGCGGAGGATGCCACTTTGCTTACGGTAGATTTTGTCCTCTTCAGGGCTGCAGCTTCTTCTTTTTCTTTCTGTCTCAGGGCCGCAGCCTCTTCTCTTTCTTTCTGTTTCAGGGCCGCAGCCTCTTCTTTCTCCCTCTGTTTTTGGGCTGCTGCTTCTTCGGCAGCCCGGGCCGCAGCTTCAGCGTCTTCGGCAGATTTGCGCTGGAGAAATTCGTAAGCAGAATCACGGTCGATGGACTGGTCATATTTAGTGAAAAGCAGGCTTCCTTTTATGATTGATTCACGCTGGGCTTCCGGAAGTACATCCATCTGGCTTTGTGGAGGAAGTATGGTGGCTTTTTTCACCACGGTGGGGATGCCTTCCTCGTCCAGTACAGAGATCAAAGCTTCTCCGATACCAAGCTGTGTCAATACTTCGTATGTATCGAAATCCGGATTTTCGCGGAAGGATTGGGCGGCAGCTTTTGCAGCCTTTTGCTCTGCCGGCGTATA
>JALFIB010000034.1 GCA_022776305.1 Lachnospiraceae bacterium | reverse complement strand
TGAGGAATTGACAAAGGCAACAAAGCCGTATTTTCACGGAAAAAGCACAGGAGATTGTCATTACGGAATGGGGCTGTATATTTGTGATCTTCTTTGTAAGAAACATGGAGGATGTCTCAGTCTATTTAATCAGACAGGCAGTGGGGCTTGTGTAAAAGTAAAACTGCATATGGAATAATCAGGTGGGATTCAGATTTTTTTCTGAATTCTGTTTTATTGTTTTTTTGTAGTCTTTTACCGTTTAGGATGTTCCTATAAAGAAAAATAAATTGTGAAGGAGAAGGTTGTATGAGTTGGAAACTTGCCCGAAAAGACATGAGCCTGCTGATTAGGAATCCTATAACATATTTAGGAATTATTTTTATGATATGGATTGTGGTTTTTACTGTTAGTCCATTTTGGAATTTATATGGGAATGTCCGTGATGAAAAATCTTCTGTTGTATATGATTCAGAGGGGGAGATAGAGGCCGGATATATTCCTACACCAACAGAGGTTGTTTATCAAAATGTTATGCAAGAATTACGGAAGTCATTAATTTCTGACTGCTCCTTGAGTGAAGAAGCGGCGGATAATGAAATTCAAAAAATTCAGGAAAACGAATGGAGTATGGATCAGATTGCCCAATATTTTAAAGACAAGTATTCATTCAATGGGGTAAAGAGTATATTTGCATTATATGAGTATATGTGGGCGACCAAAGGAGAAATGGATGAGTATTTGGGGAATGTATTCTATGACAGAACATATACAGAGAGTTTTGCATACAAATATTCTGAATATTTAGGGATTGGGTCTATTCTGTTTACCGTAGTTATTTTTGCTCTTATTCTTGCACGTGACTTGAAAAAAGATATTTATGCCCTTATTCATGCAAAATCGTTATGTGGCCGTAATTATATAATTGGAAAAATGATTGCAGGTGTTGGTTTTGTATATGCTGTCATAATTCCTCTTACACTTATTATAAACATGATCGCAATGAGAGTAGGAAAAAGCTATGGTTTTCGTGTTGACTTTTGGGATATCTGGAAAAGAGTGATTATTTTGGATTTTCCGAGTATATTGCTGACAGGATGCTTAATGATGTTTATCGCGCTTCTTTTCCGGAGCATTATGCCTGCCATCCCTGCCCTGCTCCTGTACTTTTTGTATTCCAATATGGGAACGTATGATTCGTCAAGCGGTTATATCTACAGAGTTAGACCGTTTGCTCTTTTTGCCAGATTCCCCATGCTGTTTTCGGAATTAACAATGCCTAGAGGAGCATTGTGGAATGTATGTTTCGCTTGTGCTTTATCAGCAGTTCTTCTGATAGCATCTGTGGTTTTATGGGAAAGGAGGCGGGGCGGATGAGGTATGAATTAAAGATTGCCTTGCCAATCTATAAGATTCTGTACTCTATCGCCTTTATGGTGATTATTGTTTTAGTAAGCCCAATCAATTCTTTCAGTGGGATTATTACTGCTGTAGAACCAAACGTTGCGTTGCTTGCCAGCGTATTTATGGCAGATAACTATTACAAAGAGTATGTGGGAGAACGGGTTGCTGTTTTTTACAGGTATCCGATTAGAAAAAAATATATTTCCATGCTGATAAGGACTTTATTCAGCTGGCTTTATCTACTCATCTTGGTTGCCATGTTTTATTGGGGCTTTGTATGGTGGTATCAGCCTTCTAACTTTTCACAGATTCCTATATGGAAGATGTATGCGGATACTCTGGCGGCCTGCGCCGCAAGTATGTTTTTTGCAGGAGTCTTCAGTTTTACCGTAACGAACGCAATTCAAAAAATAGGGATTGGAATAGGCGTAACTTTTTTCTTATGGATGTTTTTAACCTCGACAATGGCAAATGTTTTACCGCAGTCCGTACAACTGTTCAGGATTATTGGATCAACATCTCAGCTTGGTGTACTGGAGCCTGATTATCGAAGCCGAGTTTTCTATATACTGATGGGGGTTGTGTTACTCGTACTGAACTGGCTGATATTACAGATACAGCCCGGCAGCAATACAAAGAAAGGATGGATGAGATATGGGAATAAACATTGAAAATCTGGTGATGGAGTATAAAAAGGGAGTCAAAAGTCTGGATCATATCAACTTGAATATTGATCATGGGATTTATGGACTGTTGGGAGAAAATGGCGCAGGAAAGTCTACCTTAATGAAAATTCTTGTAACACTGCTGACGCCAACAGAAGGAACTGTTGAGATTAACGGAATCCGTCTGGAGAGAAAGAACTATGAGTTGATTAAGAAAGAGATCGGATATTTGCCACAGGAATTAGGGCTTTATCCTAATCTTACCGTAAGAGAATCACTGGAATATGTAGGGATTATGTCAGGGCTGAAGAAAAAAGAATATGAGGAGCGAATTGACTATTATTTGGATAAGACAGGGCTGATCACACAGCAAAGAAAAAAGAATAGACAACTATCCGGTGGCATGAAACGGCGTGTAGGACTTGTTCAGGCATTACTGCACAACCCACGCATTTTGATTGTAGATGAACCTACGACAGGACTTGATCCGGAAGAACGTATCCGTATCCGCAATTTGCTTGTCGATTTTGCGGCAGACCGTATAGTTTTATTTTCCACCCATGTAACGGAGGATTTAGCGGCCACCTGTGATAAACTTTGTATTTTGCGGAAAGGAAAACTGACCTATGATGGAAGCGTTACGGAACTTGTTTCAAATGCCGAGAACCATGTATTTCGCTGTTCCTTTCAAAATGAAAGAGAGTTCCAGGAATTTCAGAGAAACTATAAAGTTACTTCAAAAATATACAAAGCGAATGAAATTGAGGTGCGTTTTGTAAACGGAAGAAAACCAGAATTTTTATGTGAATTGTGTACTCCGAATTTGGAGGATGCTTACATTTACAATATGTATGTGAAAGAAAATGATTAAATGGTATATTGTGGAGGAGGAACATGAAGAAAATTTTATTGGTTGATGATGATATGGAAACTCTGAAAGGATTGCAAATGTGTTTTGGTTCGAAGAATTTTCCCACAATTAGTGCAACCAACGTTTCTGCAGCAAAACAGCTATTTGATACAGAAGAGATATCGTTAGTTTGTGCCGATTGGGATTTGCCAGGTGGCAAAACGGGACTGGACATATTGACTTATGCGAGAGAAAGAAACATTCCTGTAGTTTTTCTGACGGGACATGACGAGGACAGTTATGAAAAGATTGCATTAGAGAAAGGCGCAGTTCGTTATTACATTAAAGGACAATTTTCATATTTAAAATTTAGAGATGATTTAATTGAACTTGCAAATAAGGAATAAACACTGATGGGGAAAATCCTTATATTGACCTT
>JALFIB010000017.1 GCA_022776305.1 Lachnospiraceae bacterium | reverse complement strand
TCGTAAAATTCGAATCTTTAAACAAGCCGACGTAGAATGTCTCATTTACTTTTTTCTGAAGCGTACCCTGATATACCTTCTTCGTCAAATACAACGTCACTTTAGAAGCCTTCGGCTGGTTTGTGATCGTAACAGAAGCATCATCACCTTTCGAGATTTTCAAAGTCGGTTTGTCAATCTCTACGTTATAGCCAAATTCTTCTGACTGGTTTAAGATACTTCCATTCTCATCTACTTCTGCGATATAATAGGTGGTTTCCCCTTTTGACGGGAGCAGGATCCGGCGGCTCACCTGAACAGATGATGCATCCTGAAGGTCTAACTTGATAATGGTCGGTGCATCACTGTAATCGGATTTCCGGAAAATACCTGCATAGAACGTCTCTGTCACTTTTTCGGCGGCTCCGGTAGATTTTACTACCTTTTTCGTAAGGGTGAGTTTTGCTGTATAGCGGTAACCATCCGGAAGACTGTTGTAAACATTCTGGATCAGCGTCGTCTTGCTCTTGCTGTCCATGGTAACTTTTCCGCTCTTTGCATACTTGATCGTATGGTTTCCGGTAGAGGTAAGTGGTTCACCGTACTGGTCCGTTTCTGCCACGTAATACGTTGCCGTCTCTCCAGTGGAACCTTTTGCCTGTACATTTTCAAATGTAGTAACGCCGCTGAGACCTTTCACCGTAATTGCCTGTACATCACTCACTTTTTGTGTATGGTTCGCATCTGCAAACAATGCCACGTGGAAAGTATAGCTGCCATTTGCTGCGTTTGTGCCATTTGTGTCATCCTGTGCATATACTTGGTACTTTCCACTGTAAACCTGTTTGTTTACTGTGACAGAATAGCTTGTTTTTTCTGCCGCACTGCTCTGCATAACAACTTCCGTCACCATACCCCTTGCCACTTCAAATGCTACATCCGCCGACGGTGCATATCCGGATGGAGCTGCTACCTGTGACAAATAATAGCTCTTTCCTGTTTCCAATACATTTTCTAATACATAATCAGTATCCTTTGACTGGAAAACGAGGGCTTTTCCGTTGTTATACACAACTTTTCCATCCTGATCCTTGATGACCATGGTGACACCGGAAATATGCTTTCCTGTTTTTGCATCAACAAGGCGCGTAGATACGGTCGATGCATTGATCTGGTTCCTGATCTGTGCCGTAAATTCTGATCCGCATACAATAGAAAGTTTCCCGTCGGCATTTGGCAGATAGCTGACCGTATACACAGAATCACCTTTTTCGCCACCTACTACCTTACCGTTTTGATCCGTCTCACTGAGATAAAAATCTGCTTTTCCTGCAGTCATCTTCAGCTCATACGTTGCTTCCATTGTACTCTTATCCTGCATCGCAAAGGTAATCGGAGTCTGTGTTACTTTTTGCGTCCTGCTGCTGTCACGGTATAAATCCACATAGAAGGTGTCATCTGATTGTCCGATCAAAGCATTGCCTGATTGATCCAACAGATTCTTTGTCAGCTTGATGCTTGCGGTATAGCTGAAATCTCCTTCCGGATAGGGATTGACCGTTCTGTCCGGTGAAAACAGGTAGCTTAACTCCACTGTTTTCTGCTCGTAAACCGAACCCGCAGCTTCCCTGCTTACGGGCAGCGCAGGAAATGTGATGCCGGAATAGACTACAGAATTCTTTTTTTCTCCATTTACTTCATATACTTCAAATGTACCGCTTTGGAGCGCTTCTCCAAATTCATTGGTAGGAGCCAGATAGTAACATGCACCTGCTCCTAAACCACTAAATACAATCTGTTGGCTCTCTTTAGCATTCCCGTCAAAAACTACTTCTTTAACCGCGCTGACTCTTGCCTTACAATCCGGATCAGAAAACAGTGCTGCATAATACTTCGACTTACGCCCTTCCTCTGCTGTGAGGAGAACGCCGTTGCAGAATGCATCTGCATTCACAGAAATAGTATTTGTATTGACCTCCGGAATTCTTTCATTTATAATATTTAATTTTACAGGGCTTACTGAATCTGCAGAATCCCCATCGGTTTGAATCGTAAACGCTTGATCTTCTGCAATCTCGTATCCCTCATCTGTCGATATCTGGGATAAAATATATTTTTTCCCGATGGCAAAACCTGAAATAGTTATAGTATTTTGTGTATTTCCGTTATATGTAATCAAATACATCGGTTTTCCATCTGAATCCTTCAGGATATTTCCGGCAAAATCTTTTACTACAAACACCGCATTTTGAATATAAGTTAGTGTCTCGCCCGAATCGGAACCTTCTTCGATTACCGTCAAGCTAATAGAACCTGTATTTCCCTCATCACCATCCAGAGGCTCGATCTCTTCTTCATCAGAAAGGTACTCTGCCAGATCCAGCACTTCTTCCTCGCCGTCAGCTGTGATCGCATCCGCGTCTTCTGGCATTTCCGACCCGGTACTTTCTCCCGTACTCTCCACTGCGCTGCTTTCTATCTGTTCGCTCTTTGATTCCTCTGCGCGGCTTTCTGTCTCGCTGCTCTCGGTTGCCTCCGCGCCGCTTTCTGTCTCGCTGCTCTTTGTTTCCTCCGTGATACTTTCAGGCTGCCCCTGTATAAAGACGATCTGCAAAAGTTCTGTCACAGTGTCACTTACCAAAATAT
>JALFIB010000148.1 GCA_022776305.1 Lachnospiraceae bacterium | reverse complement strand
TCCCATAACCTCCACAATGAAGACACGGTTGTGGGATGCAGCTGTTGTATGGATGCAGTCGATGGCATCTGTAGCAATATTCACTGCACTGTAGAAACCGAATGTCATATCCGTTCCCCAGATATCATTATCAATGGTCTTCGGAAGATGGATGATGTTTAATCCTTCCTCACGGAGCAGGTTTGCTGTCTTCTGCGTTCCGTTTCCTCCCAAGATAACAAGGCAGTCAAGGCGAAGCTTATAATAATTCTGCTTCATTGCCTCTACTTTATCAAGGCCCTTTTCATCCGGCTCACGCATAAGCTTAAACGGCTGTCTTGAAGATCCGAGGATTGTTCCACCCTTTGTCAGGATACCGGAAAAGTCCCTGGAGGTCAGCAAACGATAATCACCGTAGATCAAACCTTTATATCCATTCATAAATCCATATACTTCCAACTCCGTTAAATTGCTGGAAAGTCCTTTTACAACACCACGCATCGTCGCATTTAATGCCTGGCAGTCGCCGCCGCTGGTTAACAGTCCCACCCTTTTCATTCTATCACGTCCTTTACACTTTTTTCACAGAGAAATACCTTCTGTATGATGTTATAAGTATACCTCATTTTCGTGAGTATCACAACAAAATAAATATTACTTTTTTATGCAGCCTAATTGCTGATCGTCCTTGCATCTTCAGGAAATATCATCTATACTTGAGCGCAGGATATAAAATACTGTTCCGGAAAGCATTCTCCGGGCCTTTATTCAGGAAAATCTATGAGGAGCATATACTTATGATAAAAAATATAATTTTCGATATGGATGGTGTACTGATCAATACAGAGCCGATCCATTTCCGTATCTGGCAGCAGATCTGCAGTGAGCACGGGGTCACGCTGGAGTATGAGCGCTATATCGCTTGCATTGGTTCAACTGTGAAGTACCTCCATGACCTTCTGAAAGAATGGTACGGCCTTTCCTTCCACAATAATCCGGAAATCATGCGTCGCTTCAGGGAATGTAAAGAAGAAATCCTGCAAAAAGAGGGGCTGCCAGCCATAGAGGGAGCTGCCGATACCGTAAAATGGCTGTATGACCAGGGTTACACCATGGCTGTTGCCTCCTCATCTTCCCAAAATTACATTGATTACAGCATTCATGCTTTGGGACTGGATCAATATTTCCACAAGTTGATCTCCGGGGAATCCGTGAAGCATCCAAAACCAGCTCCCGATGTCTTTCTCAAAGCGGCACAACAGCTTGGTGCAGACCCGAAGGAATGCCTTGTCATTGAAGATTCTAAAAACGGCAGTATCGCTGCGAAAGCCGCCGGTATGTCATGCTATGGTTTTTACAACCCTGATTCCGGCAATCAGGACCTGTCAGCGGCAGACTTTATTTTTTACTCCTATGACGAATTGAAGGCAAAGCTTACAGCCTTGCCTCCGTTTTAACCGGGAAAAATCCTTCAAAAATAAAAGAATCGTAATATGCTTTCACATCTTTTAGCTGTTTTGGGGAACGCACCGTCCACGCCGCGGACGGGCACCCAAATAAACGGCGGCAGATGTTTTTTGAAACTGCTTTCTTATCTCGTATATCGTATGCAATAAAGTCTGGTTTGCCAAGGAAATTCAGCAAAAGATGGCGCACTGCAATGTGGGGAAGGTTGTAATTGCCCTCCTGTCTTTGGAAATTCATAGCCAACTGGCCCCTGCACACTTCCGGCCTGTGTTTCCGATACCACCATAAGGCCCTTGTATGGAAAGACTCGATCACATATTCTCCCCGATACGACCGGAGGATCTCGTCGGCCCGCTCACATACATGGCTGCTAAGCCCTTTATATTTTAGTTCGACTAAAAGTGGCACTTTTCCGTCCACCATGGAAAGCACATCCTTGAGCAGCGGGATCTTCTGCTTTGTTTTTTCCACTTGAAAAGCCTGTAGCTCTTCATAGGTATAATCGTCTACATCCCCATCTACACCACATACTCTTTTCAGGTCAAAATCATGGAATACCACAACTTTTTCATCCTTTGTCAGCTGTACGTCCATCTCTATCCCATAGCCTGCATCCACTGCTTTTTCGAAAGCCGCCATGGTGTTTTCCGGTATCCCTTTCTTTTTATTATGTAAACCTCTATGTGCATAAAAGACACCGGCCATCTTGTCCGCCCGCTTCCCTTTCCCCGGCATGATTGCCAGAAGATAAGCACCGGCTGCTGCCAGCAAAGCTCCCGCCTCTTTTATCATATGGATTCCTCTTTCCCTTACTTACTCGAAAATTTTACATCCATTCTCTACCAGATATTATACGCTTTTTCATCTGTTTTGTATACATACGGAAATATCTCTATCCACACAACTAACCACTATATACTACTTACTTTTGGGGTAATTCGGGTAAGTCATCGTATATTTCTGCTTCTTTATGTCTTCTATTCTCATTAAAAATATCATATTGCTTTATTGCCAGCGCATCTGCCAATTCTTTCGATATACTTCCCGCATTTTCCAATACATCCCTGCCAGTGAATTGCAAAAAAGTATTTAATTTTCCTTCCCAGTCCTTCATATACATTGGAATATGTTGTTTTGCCTGATCTTCCGCATAATCCAAATACATGGAAACAATTCTATTAAGATTCGAAATTTCTTCCTGATTTAAATAATTTTTAGCAATGGTTACATCTGCTTTGCGAACTTTTGCACCTTTAAAAGCTGTCAGTCCCATATTGTCTTTTGACGCATCGGCACGTTCAGCAATTAATTCCGCGGCTGTATGTCCATGTACTGAATAATGAAGCTTATTCTGAACTGTTTTAAAGAAAACCTCCGCCTGTATGCTTTTAGGATCATAATCAATTGATGTTGCAAAAATATCTTTTATCTTTAGATATACCCTTTTCTCGGATGCCCTGATATCACGAATTCTTTCTAATAATTCGTCAAAATAATCTTCACCAAACTTTTTCGGATTTTTAAGACGTTCATCATTCATGGCAAATCCTTTTTTCATATACTCCTCTAAAATAGAAGATGCCCAATTCCGAAAATGCATACCAATATTATTTCTCACACGATAACCAATTGCCAATATCATTTGTAAATTATATATTTTTACTTTTCGTTGTACCTCTCTATTTCCTTCTCTTTGAACTTGTAAGTAATTCTTACAAGTTGATTCTTCCTGTAGTTCTCTATCATAATAAATATTTTTAATATGAAGTGTAATATTTTGTGAAGAGGTTTGATATAATTCTGCTATACTTTTTTGTGTCATCCATACAGAATCCCCACTAAAATATACATCTACCTTGGTATCTCCTTTTTCATTTTGATAAATTAATATATTTCCATCAACATTATCCATATCATCAACTTCTCCTTAACATTCATGTATATCTGACCGCACCTAACTATATAATTGCTGTCCTTGTCAGAACTGGTAATACAGTTCCACTTGAACCAATTTGTTATTCACAATCCTTTCAATATCCTCATCATCGTGAGCAATACATCCCTTAATCAGAGTATCACTCGCCCCCGTAATTTGTTTAATTATAGAATCACTCAATCCAGCCTTTAAAAGCTGTCTTATTCCATATTTAACAATACTAGTAACACTCGTACTACCAATTAATGGTGAGAGTAAATCCGGAATACCTGACGTGGATGTGGTTTCTCCCCATTCTTCTCCTTGCGCATTTACAAAAAGGAATCCCTGCTCATTTTTAATATTATTTTTACGCAAGAAATCTTTCAGGCGCTTCATCTGTACTCCCATATTAATTGGCAGCCGAAGTTCCAGTTCATTTATTTTTATTGTATTTCGTACACTATCATATTGATCCATTTTAAACTTTCTCAAATCACGATATGTAAATCCATAAATCAGCATCATTTTCATTCCTAATGCTGCCATAGCCTTTCTAAAAGCAATTTCATCTACTATTTTCATTTCAATATCACAATACCATTTTCCCTCATCTTCGAGTTGATTATCTGACCAACTCAAAACTTTTTCAGCCTCACTCCGTCCTATCCCCTCTAGTTCTACAACTCCTTGAAGTTTATCGCATCCATTGATATATGCCATCATCCTTTTCATATACGCATTTTCACGCAATCTATTAAATGAGATAGCTTGAAAAAGTGTCGGGTTTTGTATATCTGTATTTTTACGGATATAATCAAAAAAAATCCCTATCACCGTTGCATATTTTTTCGCTGCATTTTTTCTTTTATATATTTTTCTTTCCTCAACATTAAAAATTAAACTATCTAGCAGAAAATCAACATTTAATCCTTGAAGCAAAAATCTGATGTTTTCATCTGACAACGAATTCTTCCATTGCTTTTCTAAATACTGATTAAAATTCCATACATCATTTTTATAATCTGGATATTTTCCAGAAAACTCTTCTGCTATTTTTAAATAATCCATTTGGTCACCTTCACGTGTCATTATTTCTCAATAAAATTCAAATATTATATACAATGTTTTTTGTTTTTTATTTTACCATTTGCTCTAGCAAAAATCAACAAACTTTCAAATCCAAACTTCTCATACCTTCTTTCCCCGATCCATGATTTTGCAAAATGCAATAGCAACTCCTGTACTCACTGCCGTAGCTAGAATCCCCGGGCCTACGATTGCCGTGGGATTTACACTTCCGTACTGGCTCCGGTAAGCAATCACATTTACCGGAATCAACTGCAGTGAGGAAATATTCAGTATCAGGAAAGTACACATTTCATTGCTGGCCACACCTTTCGGCATCACTCTG
>JALFIB010000147.1 GCA_022776305.1 Lachnospiraceae bacterium | reverse complement strand
TTACCATGATATAACAAAAAGTACAAAGAAACAACTCTTCAATTGTCATTTTCTATTTTGCATGATATGATTATCTACAAGTTCAGCTGGCTGTGCACGCTTGCATGCACAGGCCCGAATTTTTTACATTTACCGTGTTTTCACACAGAAATGGAGGTTATTATGGTAGACAGATGGAGAATCACGATCCCGGAGCTTACCGGAAGTGAAGAACGAGGCGTCTACGTTTATCTTCCGGAATCCTATCAATATGATCCCGGCAAACGTTATCCCGTTTTGTATATGTTTGACGGGCATAATGTTTTTTTTGATTCTGACGCCACTTACGGAAAATGCTGGGGCATGAAAGAATACATGGATTACACAAATACGCAGCTGATCATTGCCGCGGTGGAATGCAACCACAGCCCTGACCATGGTCGTTTAAAAGAATATTCCCCCTACAATTTTTTCGAAGCGAACATTGGAAGGATTGAAGGGCGGGGGAAGGTCACCATGGAATGGATGACAAAAACCTTCAAAAAAGAGATCGACAAGCGTTACCGTACTCTTCCGGACCGGGAACACACTTTTATCGCCGGAAGTTCCATGGGCGGGCTCATGAGCCTTTACGCTGTTTTAAATTATAATACATATTATTCAAGGGCAGCCGCACTTTCCCCTTCCATCTGGGTCGCTCCCGAACAGCTGGAACGTCTGGTTCATACATCACGGCTGTTAAAAACTGTCGTGTACATGGATTACGGTGAACTGGAATTCCACAACCGCGCTGCTGTGCGCCGCCAATTTGCCAGCCTGTCATCCGCAATGATAGAAAAAGGAATCCTGCTCTCAAGCAGGATCGTACCGGACGGCACCCATTGTGAGGCAAGCTGGGAAAAACAGATCCCATTTTTCATGGGAACCTTGTTTTCTTAGATGAACCATAAGATTTTCCCAAAAACCACCACACCCTGCAGAATACATTTTAACTAGTTATGAGCAAGTAGCGAAGCGGATTGTGAATATCGGCTTGACGCGGAAAGGAAAACAATTATGGAAATACAATATTTCAAACAATACAGCCACTGGTTGAACCGCGATATGGAGTGTAAAGTCTACGGCCATAAAGGACGGCCTGTTCTTTTTATCCCCTGTCAGGACGGACGCTTCTTTGATTTTGAAAATTTCCACATGACAGACACTTGGAGCCCTTGGATCGAATCGGGGGAAGTGATGGTTTTCTCCATTGACACCATCGACGCATCTACCTGGTCAGATTTTTGGGGAAATGCCAGATGGCGGATCGAGCGTTATGAGCAGTGGATCCATTACATTGTAGATGAGGTAGTGCCTTTCATGCGCCAAATGGTCAATGAAAGGAACGGCTGGACCGGATATCCCGGCATTCTTGTCTTTGGATGCAGCCTCGGAGCCACCCATGCGGCCAACCTTTATTTCCGTTTTCCGGATATCTTTGACCGGGTGCTTGCGCTAAGCGGGCTCTACAGCGCTTCCTACGGTTTCGGCACTTACAACGATGACCTCGTTTTTCTCAATTCAACAGTGGATTACCTGCGCTCCATGCCCAATGAACATCCCAATATTGCAAACTATAACCAGAAAAAAGCAGTGTTCTGCGTGGGCCAGGGACCTTGGGAAAAGCCTGATTATACAAGGGAGCTCCAGCAGGTCCTGACAGAAAAAGGGATCCACGCATGGGTCGATTACTGGGGTTATGACTGCAGCCACGACTGGTGTTGGTGGCATAAACAGGTGGAATATTTCCTGCCCTATCTGCTTGAGCAATAAGTTTTTTCAAGCAACAAAGCAGATAGGATATAAAACAAAGTCACAGATTCGATAACTATTCAGGGCTAACCCCTGAACAGCTGCCAGATCAGATGAAAAAGAAAGAGGGTACGTTATGAAAAATTTTATCTTTATTTCTCCGAATTTTCCTACTAACTACTGGATGTTTTGCCGTGAACTGAAAAAGAACGGACTGAATGTCCTTGGCATCGGCGACCAGCCCTACGACGAGCTAAGCGAAGATCTGAAAAACAGTATGAATGAGTATTATAAGGTG
>JALFIB010000140.1 GCA_022776305.1 Lachnospiraceae bacterium | reverse complement strand
GTCACGCCGGATTCCTTATCCCCGTTTATAACAGCCCACTGGATGGGCGCTGCTCCCCGATACATAGGCAGCAAAGAAGCATGGACATTGATACATCCATATCTCGGAAGCTCTAAAATTTCTTTCGGTATGATCTGCCCGAAGGCCACCACAACGACCACATCAGGATTTAACTCTTTAAGCTTTTCGAGCCACTGGGCTTCTCGTATCTTTACCGGCTGGTATACAGGGATCCCTGCTGCAAGGGCCGTCTCTTTTACCGGCGGCATCTGCATGGCTTTCCCCCGTCCTTTCGGTTTATCCGGCTGGGAAAATACTGCCTGTACGTTGTACCGTCCTGCATCGATCAAAGCCTGCAGCGTCCCCACAGCAAAGTCAGGCGTTCCCATAAATACAACATTTTTAATCATTCTTTCTCCACCTCGGTTATTTTTTTGCTATTACTGGGCCGAAGCGTTAGACTTCCTCTTCCGGAAGCCCCTCTTCTTCATCGGAAACATCGAACAAGTTTCCTTCCACATGTCTGACGTACATGATCCCGTCCAGATGGTCACACTCGTGGCAGATTGCCCGTGCCAACAGTTCTGTCCCTTCTAAGACGTATTCCTGCATGTTCACGTCAAAAGCTTTCACCTTCACGTAGTTGGGCCGGGTAACGATACCTGCCTGTCCCGGAAGGCTTAAACATCCTTCCTGCCCTGTCTGTTCCCCTGATGTCTCAAGGATCTCCGGATTTACCATCACGATAGGGCCTTCTCCCACGTCAATGACAACAATTCTTTTCAAAATGCCTACCTGCGGAGCAGCCAAGCCCACACCATTTGCATCATACATTGTATCCAGCATGTCCCCAATCAATTCCCTTGTCCGCGGTGTCATTTCCGTCACCGGCCTGCACACCTTTTCCAGTTTTTCGTCTCCCATAATTCTGATTTGTCTTAATGCCATGAAAATCCCTCCGGTCTATTTCATAAATTTATCGTATCTATTCAGAGCCAATCTCCAAAATGCTTCGCATTCCGTCGGTGTGGCGTATCCGCCAAAAGCCATGAACTCTCTGTGCTTCTATTTTCTCTCGAAGCTGATCATGATCTCTTGAAACCCTGAATTGATCTCAACGTACTGTTCCACCAGATTTTTGATGGAAGTCAGCACACGTTGTTCTTTGTGTTTTAAATATATCGCTTTTCGGTAAATATCATTCACTTTAGCAACTGCTTCATCCGCAGGCCCGATCACTACTGCCTGACGTTTTTTTGCTATCTGCCTGATAAATTTTGCCAGATAATCTACTGCAATCTCCAGCTGCTGCTGGTTCTCAGAAGCACAATGCACCGCCATCATATCTCCTGCGGGAGGATATCCGGCCAAAGCCCTGTGGTGCATTTCCTGATTGTAAAAGCTTTCATAATCCTGCTTTGCAGCACAGACTAGGGCATAGTTCTCCGGATCATACGTCTGTATCACCACTTTTCCCGGCTCTCGGCCCCTGCCCGCTCTTCCCGCCGCCTGCGTGAGCAGCTGGAACGTCCGCTCTGATGCCTGATAATCGCCTGCATTTAAAGACAAATCCGCAGCCAGTATCCCCACCAGAGTTACATGGGGGAAATCATGGCCTTTGACGATCATCTGCGTCCCGATTAAAATATCCGCCTCATGGTTACCGAATGCCCTGAGGATCTCCGCATGCCCATCCCGGCCTTTCGTGGTATCCGCATCCATCCGCAAAACACCTGCATCCGGAAATGCCCGTTTGACCATTTCCTCGATTTGCTGTGTCCCTGCTTTAAAGCCTCCTATAAAAGGAGATCCACATTTTGGGCAGACGGATACCGACGGCTCTTCATAGCCGCAGTAATGACAGATCAGCCTGCCGTTTTTATGCAGGGACAGTGACACGTCACAGTGGGGGCACTTGATCACATGGCCGCAGGAACGGCATGAGACGAACCCCGCATAGCCCCTTCTGTTTAAAAACAGCATGACCTGCTGTTTTTTTTCAAGGCACTCACCTATTTTCCCGGACAATGTCCTGCTCAATATGGAACGGTTTCCTTCTTTTAATTCTTTGCGCATATCTACAGTACAAACCTCGGGAAGACTTCCCCCAAGGGCTCTTGTCGTCATACGAAACAGCCTGCCCTCCCCCTGCTGTGCCTCATAATATGCGTCCAGAGACGGTGTGGCCGATCCAAGGACAAGCTTGGCCTTTTCCAGCATAGCCCGCTTTTTTCCCGTCTCCCTTGCATGGTATCTTGGAATTGATTCACTTTTATAAGATGTCTCATGCTCTTCATCTATGATTATGATACCAAGTTTTTGGAATGGTGTAAACAGTGCAGAGCGTGGCCCAATCATAACATCGATATCTCCTGACCTCGCCCGTTCAAACTGGTCATACCGCTCTGCCTTGGAAAGTCTGGAATGCAAAATGGAAATGCGGTCACCAAAACGATGGTAGAACCTGATCACATTCTGATAAGTCAGGGCAATCTCAGGGATCAGCAGGATAGCCTGCTCCCCTCTTAGCAGCGCCATCTCGATCAGCTCCATGTAGACTGCAGTTTTCCCACTCCCGGTCACCCCATGGATCAGATATTGGGCAAACCCGCAGGAATCCCATTCCTTCCCGATGGCCTCAACAATTTCCCTTTGTTCTCCGTTTAAAGAAAAAGTATCCTGCCCTGTCTTTTCCCCCTGCAAACGCTGCAGCATGGCAGGTGTGCGGTAAATTTGTTCACTCTCGCAGGTGAGCACCCCTTGTTCTTCCAGTGTTTTCAATACGGACGAAGTTATTTTCAAGCTTCCTGTCACTGCTTCATAGGGAAGGATCCCCTCTTCCAGCAAAGCCTCCAGAAGCCGTGCCCTTGCAGACTGGTGTTTTTTCTTGTAAAATTCCAGTTTTTCCTCAGCTTCCGCTTTCGAGATCCGAAGCACCACCGTTTTCTTTTTCTTAGGTGATGCTTTTTGCCGGAAAGGAAGCACCGTGCGAAGAGCCTGCACCGTAGTGGAACCGTAATAATCCCGCATCCAGAGAGCAAGAGCTATCAGCTTCGAGTCACCTCCCACAAGGTCTGTGACGATCCCCTTTACCTGCTTCATCTTTTCCAGAGGGCAAGAGGGAATGTCCGTAACTCTCATCACGTATCCCTTCGTCAGCCTGTCTCCCCGTCCAAAAGGAATCTCCACTACGCTCCCCGGCTCCAAAACATTTTGCAGCTCGGGGGGAATCCGGTACTGAAACGTCTGGTCCAATTTGTTATGAGAGATATCAATGATGATATCTGCAAATAATTCCATGTTAATCGATCTATCTTCCTTCCAGTATCTCCTGAATCAGCACACGCTCATCCATGGGATACTTCTTTCCTTTAATCTCCTGATAATCCTCATGTCCCTTTCCTGCAAGGACTACAATGTCCCCCGGCTGGCCGTTGTGGATCGCATAAGCGATAGCTTCTTTCCTGTCTGTGATCTTGACATATTTTCCATCTGTCTTCTCAATGCCAGTCACAATATCGGCAATAATATCCTCCGGATTTTCAAAACGCGGATTATCCGACGTGATAATAGTCAAGTCCGCCAATTTTCCTGACACCTCACCCATCTCATAACGACGGAGTTTCGAACGGTTCCCGCCGCATCCAAACAGGCAGACGAGCCTGTGAGGATGGTATTCCTGAAGAGTCGTCAGCAGGCTTTCAAGGGCCATGGCGTTGTGGGCGTAATCAATCATCAAAGTAAATTCGTCCGAAACCTTCACCATCTCCACACGTCCTTTTACCTTTGCGGCCTTCAGTGCAGTCTTAATGTCTTCCACTGCCACTTTGAAATGGCGGCAGATGGCAATGGCCGTCAAAGAATTGTACACGCTGAATTTGCCCGGGATATCGATCTCCACATCAAAATCCATATTTCCCGCCACTTTATAGGCAATTCCAAGATAACCGGGACGTGATACAAGCTGGAGGTTTTCTGCCCGCAGATCTGCTTTCTCAGAAAGCCCGAAAGTCTCCACATCGCAAGTATGTCCCTCCAGGATCTTATCCAGATGCTGGTCGTCCGCATTAAAAATACCGTGTTTGCACTGGCGGAACAGCATGCTCTTGCAGGCAATATAATCCTCAAAGCTTTCATGCTCCGCCGGTCCGATGTGGTCCGGCTCAATATTTGTAAAGATACCGATCTCAAAGGGAATCCCCGCCGTCCGATGAAGCATCAGTCCCTGAGAAGACACCTCCATCACAACAATCTGGCAGCCTGCATCTGCCATACGCCTGAAATACTCCTGTATGGTATAAGACTCCGGCGTGGTATTGCAAGCAGGGATCACTTCGTCCCCGATGATCACCTCAATGGTGCCGATCAGTCCCACCTTATATCCGGCAGATTCCAAAATAGACTTCACCATATAGGTGGTAGTGGTCTTGCCTTTCGTACCTGTGATACCGATGATTTTCATCTCATCCGCGGGATAACCAAAATAAGCAGCGGAAATGAGCGCCATGGCGTAGCGGGTATCCTCCACCTGAATCACAGTCACATCCTGCGGTGCTTCCACTTCATCCTGCACCACCAGAACCTTGGCTCCCTTTTCCACTACATCCGGAACGTACTTGTGCCCGTCTGTCACCGCACCCTTGATGCAGAAAAACAAAGAACCCTCCTCCACCTTTCTGGAGTCATTTATCACGTTCTTTACCTCAACGTCTACACTTCCCTGCAAACATTTGTAAGAAACGTGTTCTAAAAGTTTTTCCAATTTCATATTGGACTACCTCCGTTTTCATAATAGAATCCAACGCTTTCTTGAACAGTTTACCATGTAATGCGAATCACCACAAGAAAAAACTTGGGGATCCCCCTTTTACAGCCTGATGATAAGGGCCGGTATGGGCGGGTGGTTGGGACGATTGTAATACTCCGTCACCAGTACCAGATAGTTTTTCGGGTCAAGCCCTTTCATCCATCCAAGCACCGCATCCTTCTCCTCAAAACCGCTGTCCCCTCCGCTGTAAATACACACGCTCATAACTCCGCCTTGCTTCAGAAGAAGCAATCCCTGTTCCAAAGCCGCAATGGTAGTCTCTGCCTTCGTTGCCACCTTGTGGTCCCCGCCCGGCAGATAACCAAGATTAAAAACGATACAGCTCACCGTGCCGGGTACGGCATATTGATCCATATGGCAATGGGAATCAAGGTGAAGCTCATAATTGTAATAGCTGAGTTTCTCCTGAAGCCGCCTCTTCGTGTGGAGTACCGCCTCCTCCTGAATATCAAAGGCGATCACGCGCCCCTTCGGTCCTGTGAGCCTACACAAGTATTCTGTATCGTTTCCGTTTCCCATGGTAGCATCAATGCACAAATCCCCCGCTTGCACATGTTCCTGTATCATGCGCCTGCACCATGATGTGATCTGATAATCCTGTCTGTTCACTGTATATCCCTTATACCCCTTTCTCTTTGACTTCAATCACATGGCCATCTGGATCATAAATCCGGACCACTCGCTGTCCCTTGTCATCTACTATCAGGGGATTCAGATATTTTATCTTTTCCGGATAGTCTTGCAGTTTTTCCAGAAAACCGTCAAAATCATTTTCTTCAAAATATAACTCCGCATTCCCATCACCTGACACTGCTTTCTTTCCGATCAATTCTTCCCAAATCGTTCGTTCCTGCAGCACAAGCCCTTCTGCCAGGATCACATTGCCACCCAAGTCTGTCATCACATGCAGACCAAACAAGTCATGATAAAACTTTTTTGAACGTTCTATATCTTCCACTACAATCAAAATATTTTTTAGTCTCATAATCGCCACCACTCATATCATCTGTAAAACAAATTTTTCATCAGCGCACCATAATTCTATACGTTACCCTTTACTCAAATCAAATCTTTAATCTAAGAATTATTATAATCATTTTGTTGTCATTTACAAATAGAATCAAAAAAAGATCCTAAAAAGCAGTTTCCAAACCGCTTTTCAGAATCTTTTTTATCTTTCTATATTACTTTGTAGCTATCCATCAGGATAGTCGAACAGCACTTTCTCACAGGTTTGTGTATCCCATCAAGTATTTGTCCACTTCTTTGGCTGCCTCTCGTCCCTCACGGATCGCCCAGACCACTAAGGACTGTCCTCTGTGCATATCCCCTGCTGTGAATACCTTGGGCACACTGGTGGCATATCCATCCGGTTTTGTCAAAACATTGGTTCGTGGATTCAAATCTACTTTAAAAGCATCTGTCACGTACTTCTGTGAACCGAGGAAGCCGGCTGCGATCAACACAAGGTCTGCTTTTACAGTCCACTCGCTGCCCTCAACAGGAACCATCATCATACGACCTGTCTTCTCATCCTTTTTGCTCTCCAATTTAACCAGAACCGCCTTGGATACCTCGCCTTTTTTATTAGGAATAAACTCTTTCACTGTTGTGGTGTAGATACGCGGATCATGGCCATAAAGTGCAATGGCTTCCTGATGGCCGTAATCGGTCTTAAGGACGCGCGGCCACTGGGGCCAAGGATTGTTTACCGCACGCTGCAGCGGAGGCTGCGGCATCATCTCCAGCATCGTAACGGAGGCTGCACCTAGGCGGATGGAAGTTCCGCAGCAGTCATTTCCTGTATCTCCGCCACCGATGATGATCACGTTTTTCCCCTTTGCAGAGATAAACTTTTTATCTTCAAAATTGGAGTCCAGAAGGCTCTTGGTGGTAGCCTTCAGGAAATCCACCGCAAAGTAGATTCCCTTGGAATCCCTTCCCGGCACGTTGATATCACGGGGATTGGAAGCTCCGCAGCACAGTACAATGGCATCGTATTTTTTCATCAGTTCATCTGCAGAAACATTCTCTCCTATGTTGGCATTGGTCACAAACTCGATCCCCTCTGCCTCCATCAAGGCAACACGCCTGTCAATGACTTTTTTGTCGATCTTCATATTCGGAATACCGTAACGCAGCAGTCCACCGATCCTGTCATTGCGCTCGTATACGGTCACTTTATGGCCGCGTTTATTCAGCTGCATTGCTGTGGCAAGTCCGGAAGGGCCACTTCCCACAACCGCTACTTTTTTGCCTGTACGCACCTCCGGCGGGCAGGGTTTTACCAAACCTGTAGCGAACGCATTTTCAATAATCGCCCTCTCATTTGCTTTTGTAGCAACCGGCTCACTGTCCAGATTACAGGTACATGCCGCCTCACAAAGTGCAGGGCAGACACGTGAAGTAAATTCCGGGAAGCAATTTGTCTTAGTCAGACGTTTATAAGCCTCCTCCCAGTTTCCTAAATATACAAGATCATTCCATTCAGGAACCAGATTATTCAGGGGACAGCCGGAGGCCATGCCCCCGATCATCATGCCTGCCTGACAGAACGGTACCCCGCACGCCATGCATCTTGCGCCCTGCAAACGCTGTTTTTCTAATGGAAGAGGCGTATGGAATTCATTAAAATTCTTAATTCGTTCCTTCGGTGCGACTTCCAGGTCATTTTCACGTTTATATTCTAAAAATCCTGTTGGTTTTCCCATGATTCACACCTCCTACTCATTGTGATTTGCCGTATTGGCATAAAATGCTTCAATCTGTGCCTGTTCACTGCTCAAACCTTTTTCTTCCATTTGGACAATGGTCATCAGCATATTGTTATACTCATGAGGGATGATCTTTTTGAATTTCGGAAGGTACGTACCGAAATCGTCAAGAATCTGTTTTCCTTTCTCTGAGTTCGTATATTTCACGTGTTCTTTGATGATATCCTTCAATTCCAGAACGTCATACTTAGAAGTAATCTTCTCGATGGATACCATGTTTTTATTTACCTTTGTATAAAGGTCATTGTCTTCATCTAATACGTAAGCAATACCGCCGCTCATACCTGCCGCAAAGTTTTTGCCTACTTTGCCGAGGATGACTGCACGTCCGCCTGTCATGTACTCGCATCCATGGTCTCCCACACCTTCTACTACAGTGATTGCCCCGGAATTACGTACGCAGAAACGTTCTCCGGCTACGCCGTTGATAAAGGCTTTTCCGCTGGTCGCGCCGTAAAGGGCAACATTTCCTATAATGATGTTTTCATCATGTGCAAATTTAGCCCCTGTTGGCGGATAGACGATCAGCTTACCGCCGGATAATCCTTTGCCGAAGTAATCATTGCTGTCTCCCACCAGTTCAAGGGTAAGTCCTTTCGGGATGAATGCACCAAAGCTCTGTCCGCCGGCTCCGTTACATTTGACAGTATAGGTGTCTTCTTCCAAGCCTTCCGGATATTTTCTTGTGATCTCTGATCCGAAAATGGTACCAAAGGCGCGATCCACATTGGATACATCCACTTCCACGCTGCGCTTCTGCCCGCTCTCAAGGGCAGGCCCCAGTTTGTTCAGCAGGACCTTCACATCCTTCGTCTTTTCCAGTCCGAAATCATATACCTGTGCCGGGTCGAATGTCACCTTGAACTCTTTCCCTGCATAAGGATTGGAAAGAATATTGCTCAGATCGATCAAGGCGCCCTTTGGATTCTCGCAATGGTCTTTCTTTTTCAGCATGTCGCTTCTTCCAACCATTTCATCCACGGTGCGGAATCCCAGTTTTGCCATGTATTCTCGCAGGTCTTCTGCGATAAAACGCATGAAGTTTACTACGTATTCCGGCTTTCCGCGGAATCTCTTGCGCAGCTCCGGATTCTGGGTAGCAACGCCCACCGGGCATGTATCAAGGTTGCAGACTCTCATCATCACGCAGCCCATGGTCACAAGAGGACCTGTGGCAAATCCAAATTCTTCTGCCCCAAGTAATGCAGCGATGGCTACATCACGACCACTCATGAGTTTTCCGTCTGTCTCGATGCGGACTTTATTACGAAGCCCATTCATTATCAGAGTCTGGTGTGTCTCTGCAAGGCCAAGCTCCCAGGGAAGTCCTGCATGATGGATAGAGCTTCTCGGTGCAGCACCCGTACCTCCGTCATATCCGGAGATAAGAATGACCTGAGCTCCTGCTTTTGCCACGCCGGCAGCGACTGTTCCCACGCCTGCCTCGGATACAAGTTTTACAGAAATATCAGCCTGACGGTTTGCATTTTTCAAGTCGTAGATCAGCTGCGCCAGATCCTCGATGGAGTAAATATCATGGTGCGGCGGCGGAGAGATCAGGCTCACACCTGGTGTTGAGTGTCTCGTCTTAGCGATCCAGGGATATACCTTCTTACCCGGAAGGTGTCCGCCTTCACCCGGTTTTGCTCCCTGCGCCATCTTGATCTGGATCTCTTTTGCACTCACCAGATATCTTGAAGTGACTCCGAATCGCCCGGAAGCTACCTGTTTAATGGCGGAACAACGGTTCTTTCCATCCGGTCCGATCACAAGACGGTCAAGACTCTCACCACCTTCACCGGTGTTTGATTTTCCGTGAAGCATATTCATGGCAATAGCCAGTGTTTCATGGGCTTCCTGAGAAATAGAACCGTAGGACATAGCACCCGTCTTGAAACGTCTTACAATGGAATCTACGCTTTCTACTTCTTCCAGCGGCACGCCCTGCTCCGGATAATTAAAGTCCATGGTGCTTCGGATATAACCGGATTCTTCTTTATTAACAAGTTCTGTATATTCTTTAAATAATTTGTAATTGCCTGTCCTTGTGGACTCCTGCAGAAGATGGATGGTGCAGGGGTTATAACGGTGATGCTCCCCGGCACTTCTTGATTTATGCCATCCCTGGCTGTCCAGAGTAAGATCTTCTTTTAATCCCAACGGGTCAAATGCCTTTGTATGGCGGGCATCTACATCGTGCTCAATATCCTCGATGGTAATACCCCCGATCCTGCTGACCGTGTTGGTAAAGTATTTATCAATCACTTCCTTGCTGATACCGATGGCTTCAAAAATCTGGGAGCCTTGATAAGACTGGATGGTGGAAATACCCATCTTGGAAGCAATTTTTACAATGCCGTTAATGATGGCCTGATTGTAGTCATCCACTGCCGCATAGTAATCTTTTTCCAGCATGCCTGTATCGATGAGCTGATGGATGGTATCCAGTGCAAGGTAAGGATTGATAGCACTTGCGCCGTAGCCCAGCAAGGTGGCAAAATGATGCACTTCTCTCGGTTCCCCTGTCTCAAGGATCAGAGCAAGGGACGTTCTTCTCTTGGTTTTCACGAGATACTGGTTCACTGCGGAGATAGCAAGCAGTGACGGGATCGGCACATGGAGCTCGTCGATTCCCCTGTCTGTAAGGATCAGGATATTGGCCCCGTCGCGGAATGCACGGTCCACCTCTAAGAAGAGATGGTCGATGGCTTTTTCAAGCCCCGTATTTTTGTAGAATGTAATAGGAATCTCAGCAACCTTAAATCCCTTCACCTTCATATTTTTGATCTTCAGCATATCCGTGTTGGTCAGGATCGGATTTTCGATTTTAAGCACCTGGCAGTTCTCAGGCTGCTCTTCCAAAAGATTACCCTCTACGCCCACATACATGGTCTTGGATGTGACGATCTTTTCCCTGATGGCATCAATAGGCGGATTGGTAACCTGTGCAAAGAGCTGTTTAAAGTAATTAAACAGTGGCTGGTTCCTGTCTGACAATACAGCCAGCGGAGTGTCAATACCCATGGCGCTGATCCCTTCGCTTCCTGTGGTAGCCATGGAGAGAATGGAAGTCCTATAATCTTCATAGCTGTATCCAAAGGTTTTCATCAGCCTCATCCGCATCTCATCGGAATACGTCTCAACACGCTTATTTGGGATCTTAATATCTTTTAATTTTACAAGGTACTGGTCAAGCCATTCACCGTATGGCTGCCGTGATGCATAGCGGCTCTTCAGCTCTTCATCGTCAATCACTTCGCCTTTTACAGTGTCCACCAGCAGCATCTTGCCCGGGTGCAAACGCTCTTTTAACACGATCTTAGCCGGATCGATATCTAAAACTCCTACCTCAGAGGAGAGGATCACGTATCCATCATCTGTCACATAGTAGCGTGACGGACGCAGGCCATTGCGGTCAAGGACAGCTCCCATAATATCTCCATCGGAGAATAAGATCGATGCCGGCCCGTCCCATGGCTCCATCATTGTAGCGTAATACTGGTAAAAGTCTTTCTTTTTCTGTGACATTACCGTGTTGTTTGCCCATGGCTCCGGAATGGTGATCATCACTGCCAGCGGCAGGTCCATTCCGTTCATCGTCAGGAATTCCAAGGTGTTGTCCAGCATTGCGGAGTCAGATCCCTTTGCATTGATAACAGGAAGCACCTTATGAAGGTCTGATTCCAGATATGCGGAAGACATAGTCTCCTCACGAGCCAACATTTTGTCTGCATTTCCGCGGATGGTATTGATCTCGCCATTGTGGACGATAAAACGATAGGGGTGGGCGCGCTCCCAGCTGGGATTCGTATTCGTACTGAATCTGGAATGAACGATGGCAATCGCCGACTCATAATCAGGATCCTGCAGATCTTTAAAGAAGGTGCGCAGCTGCCCTACCAAAAACATTCCTTTGTAGATGATGGTACGGCTGGAACATGATACAACGTAGGTCGTGTCATTGGACTGTTCAAAAGTCCTGCGGATAACGTAAAGCCTGCGGTCAAAAGGCAGCCCCTTTTCCACATCCTTCGGTCTCTCCACAAACCCCTGCTCAATGTAGGGCATTTTTTCCAATGCTTTATGTCCAAGCACCTCCGGCACGGTGGGAACCTGTCTCCAGCCAAGGAAATTGAGGCCTTCTTTTTTTACAATGCTCTCAAACATTTTCTTTGCCTGATTCCTTTTCAGGACATCCTGCGGGAAAAAAAACATGCCAATTCCGTAATCTCTCTCATTACCTAAAAAGATGCCAAGGTCCGAACAAGTTTTCTGGAAGAATCTGTGCGAAATCTGCAGCATGATTCCAACTCCATCACCTGTTTTTCCCTCGGCATCTTTGCCTGCTCT
The DNA here is from genome assembly GCA_022776305.1 of Lachnospiraceae bacterium. GTDB lineage: Bacteria > Bacillota > Clostridia > Lachnospirales > Lachnospiraceae > Choladousia. The sequence goes on along the minus strand of JALFIB010000140.1, from coordinate 16,351 downwards.
GTGTTCTAGATTTTCTACAATACTAAGTGCGTTTTCTACTGTCTGATGAGTTTTGATTCCTTTAATATTCACAACCGCTCCGATACCGCAGTTATCGTGTTCAAACTCCGGCCGGTACAGTCCCGGGCTCATACAGACAGATCCTGAATCTCTTCTCGAATCCATCCTTCTTCCTCCTGTAGCCATTATAACACAAAATTCTGTTTACTTTTTATTCATGACTTCTGCAAAGCCGTGGTGCCTTTCACTGGAAGTCTTGTGTTATGCAATACTATACACCCATTTTTCTTATCTGTAAATATAAATTTCTTCCATAATTGTCAGATAATTCGTATATTCAATAATTTTAATTATATTTTCTGATTTTATATCCGTATTTTAAGGTTTTTATATCTTATTTTGTACAATTTTCCATTTCACATGCAAGAATTGTACAGAGAAAAATTCAAAAAAACTGCTGTCAAATTGGCGCCCATATGAAATAATACTGGATATATAAACAATTTTTTCCATTCATACAGCGCTGTGATTACCAATGCCATAGGAAAAGCATAAATGATCTGGATGAGGTTCCCATGGTAAACTGCAAACAAAACGCAGGACAAAAATACAGCAATTTTTACAGGGAAGAACTTTTTCATTCTTGTATAAGTCAGCCCTCTAAAGACCAACTCTTCTGCAAAGGGTACCAGAACCCCTAATCCCAAAATCTGCCAGGCCATCTGGCTTGCCAGAAGGGATTTCTGTGTCTCATTGGAAAAGTAATTCTGTATCTGTATCAAATTCATGATGCCGCTCCACAGAAGGTTCAGGAGGCCTCCTCCGGCAAAGCACAGGATCCCGGCCAAAACCACCTGTCCTGCTCTTTCACATACCCCTTTTTCACCTCTTCCTTCTTCGCATACTCCGTTTTTACATTTTTCTTTTTTGCTTGTACTTTTCTCCCATATCCTTTTTCCACTCTCTGATGCTAAATATCCGCAATCTGACCTCAGCCCGAAATGATTTCCGTTGTCCTTATACCGCATCCAGATTCCAAAGGGGAGCACTGCCATAGCTGCAATGGTAGTACATCCGGTAGAGTCCAGATGTCCTCCGAAGACCACCGCTGTACATTGCGATGCGATCATGTGCAGCAGCAGCGGAGTGACCAAAGATAATACACTTTCCATTTTTGCCTCCTGATAAAAGCAGCCCAATCGCTTTGACCTCCCAGCGATCGGGCTAAAATACTTGTCCTTAATTACTCTTAGGGATTGCTGAAAGCTTCACGGAATCAATATGCCATTCATCATCATAGAATGCCATAGTAAATACAGCTTTATTATCACCGGACAACGCTTCTGTCTCTGATACCTGCACCGGTGTGCCGTCTTCCTGAAGCTCATCTGTATCCGTAGTAACGTCTTCGTGCACTACATAATGGTAAGACAAAGTCATCTCCATCGTAAGCGCCCCATTCTTTTCTTCCGTAAATACCAGTTCTCCATACTGTGCTGCAAAATCGGAGATTCCGGCATTTTTAAACACTGCATCTTCCTTGTGGAACAGCTTCGCCTGCTCCTTTACAATTTTCTTAGCTGCATCGAGACAGCTGCCAAAAAGATCCTCCAGATCCTCTGTTTTTTCAGTGGCGGAAGATGCGTACAGCTGCTTCAAAGCGCTGATGCCAATCTCTTTGCATTCATCCTTAGCAGACTGCTTCACATCCATTTTATCACTGTAATCTGCTCCTCCGTCTGTTGTGTCCAGTGTTGTATTCACAGATTCAAGGGCTACGTGGCGGATGACCAGACTGATCTTCCCCGGAAGAAGTGTAGGGATCACGTAACTGTCATAAGATGCCTGTACACCGTCCCGGTCGATCCATGCTGCGTCAGCCTTTTCACCGTCTAAGTATACTTCTGATCCAGCCGGTACAGTTACACGGAAATTCTTCACCATGCAATGGCCTGAAAGGATTTTCCACTGGTCAAACACCCCAAATAAAGGGTCTGCCTGCTTTTTCACGGTAAAATCTTCCTCAAGCTGTACCTCATCGCCGGCATTTACAAATTCAACATGGTAATCCGTGTATTCATTTCCGTCGCTGTCACGGCGTTTTTCCATTTCTTCTGTTTTATAACCGGAGTAAAGGCTGTATTTCTTGCCCTCCAGCGCACTGGCATATTCTGATTTTGTAAGTGACCCGTCCTCTGACTGATCCAACAGAACGTATGCTTTGTCTGCATTGTTGTCGATCAAATATGACAGATACTTGTCCATCGCATAATCAGGTGTGCCCTGCCTGTATGCCTGCCATCCTGCAGCTCCGCCGCCTGCAGCAGCAACAACCAGCAGGAAAATCAATATCTTTACTACTACTCTTCTAAATACTTTCATGTCCGCTACCTCCTAATTTCCCGCAAGTGCTGCTTCGTAATTGAGGATAACGTTTAAATTTGCCTCCTCGTAGTCATTTAGGAAAGCGAACATATTTGCATCAAATTCTTCCGGTGAATACGTAGGTACATACCAGGACTTCTGGCTGAAATAATCCATCAGGTCCTGAGAATTGAAGATCCGGCCATGCAAAGCAAAAATCTCATTTCGGATCAGCCGTAGCTCTGCCTCACTATAATTGTACAATTCACTTTCATCTATGTATCGGCTGCTGATACCCCAGAGAATCACATCCGACGGAGTGGAGGAAGAGCCTCCTGACGATGCACTGCCTGATGAGGAACTTCCGGAAGATGCACTTCCTGACGATGAACTCCCTGATGATGTGCTGCCGCCGCTCCATGAATCGTTGTAATAATAATCCCCATTGCCCGGATCATAGATCTCGATAGCCTGTCCGGATCCGCCATCTGAATAACTGCTGTTTCCGCTATAGCTTCCGTTGCCTGAACTGCTTCCATCACTGCTGCCACTTGAATAACTATCCTCTATGTATATATCGTTTCCGCCATCTGAACCGTTTCCTGATGAACTGCCATCCTCGGATCCAGCTGATGCATCATGGGTACCTTCCGCCTGTCCCATCTCAGAAGAATCCCCGTTTTCATCTGTCCCAGGCTCAATAGGATCCCCATTTTCATCGGTCTGCGTCGTCTCTGGCTCCTCTTTTTTAACCGGCTCCGTCTCTACCCCCTTAATAATATTTCCCGAAGCTGTTACAGTAAACGCATCTGTCTCATACACCTTATTTTCCTTTGACTCAGGTGGGACTTCTTTTGTAGCCTTTGTCTCCTCTTGCTCTTCAGAGGGTGTGGTAATGGATACTCCATTTTTCATGAATGTATCTGCTGTCGCAAAAGATGCCCCTGCTGCAAGAATACAGCCAATAATAAAACCGCTGTTGCGCTTTATTACATTTCTTTTCTTTTTCATTCTTTATACTCACCTCTTTACGGGGCATCATAACACAGTTGTCGAAAAAAGTCTATGCAAAGTCTAATTTTTCCTGTGGAATCCAGTTATGAAACAAGCCAGTATCGTAACAAGAAAAACGACAATACCACCGAGCAAAAGCCAGAAACCATCTCCCCTGATCCCTGCTTTTTGTATCTCTCCGTCAGGCTTTTTCAGCTCCGTTTTTGCAAGTGTCCGGACTGTCACCTGCTTTTCCGTAAGTTCACGCGCGCTTGCCTTTTTCTTGCGGTACTGGACAACTTCTCCTTTCTTTCCTCCCACATAAATGGGAAACTCTTCACTCCAGAATGTATTTCCAGAAAAGTCAGATAAAAAGATTTGTAATGTCTGCCATGCCTTCTTTTCCTCCAAAATTATTTTTATGGGATCATTGTTCTTTCGTTCCTTTTCTTCATAAACTAATTGGCTGTCTTGATAGATTTTTACTGATTTTAAGCCAAAATTGTCTTGAGGGGCAAAGCAGGCAGTAACCTGTTTTTCTTCATAAATGCTCTGGGGAAGGATTCCTGTTACCACACAGGAAGGTGCGCTCCAATCAAGTACAAACGCCACCCGCTTTTCCTGCAGGCCCGTATCACTTTTATTATCTGCCCGATCCTTGGAGGACAGAAGCAATTCATATACGCCTTCTTCCTGAAAATATCCTGCCGGTACTGTGTAGCAGTATTGTTTCCAAGTATCCTTATTTCCCTGCATGGTGACGCGGTAATCTTTGCCTTTCTCAAGTTCCTGAAGTGTCCCATCATGCCTGCAGTAAACATTGGATTGCCCTATATAATCAATATTCGTCTCGTAAAATACAACATCTTTGGCCTGTGTCAGATAATACTGCTGTAAGTTTTTTCTCGTTTCATCACTAAGATCATATACAGATCCAAAGCGGTTGACAGAAAAATCCAGACTCTCTTCTTTCACATTACCGGAAAGATCCTCTGCATGTACCTCCATATGGTAAACATCATCGTAGGATTTCTGTCTGGGAATATCAAAGTATTCTGCTTCTGCTCCCTGAAGGTTTTCCTCTGCTTTGTTTACGAGAGGCACCTTTCCTCCGTTTTTCCCGGCAATCTCCACTTGCAAAGTTCCCGTTTTATAATAAGTATCCCGGCATTCAACTTTTATTTTCACGTTTCCGGAATTGGCGGTGCGGTCTCCGATCCCATCAATGAAAATTTCCGGAGCTGTTCGATCCACACAGATCACACCACTTTTAAAAAATCCCAGATTTCCCACCTGGTCTTCTGTCCTGACGAAACATTGGTACATGCCCTCTTCTCTTATCTGTACCTGCTGGTCCGTTTCGCAGGGAATCCAATCCACTTTGCCATCCTCCACTGAGGAATTCCCCTTTTCACCGTAAGGCAGTACTGCATAAGAGGCGCCTTTTAATCCGCTTTTACCATCCGGCGCAACACAGATCTTCGCATATCCCGTATCAGCTGTATAAACAACACCTTCCTGCTGTATGCCTTCCAGAAATATTTCTGCAAAAGGAGCTTCTCCATCTACATAATAAGCTTCTTCCTGTAATGCAGATTCTGATAAAACATTTCCGTTCTCATCCGTTTTCCTGAGATTAAAAACCAACGTCCCATCCTCTGTGACACCTTCACTTGTGATACCGCGGCTATACCCGCTCCCCGCTTTTGTCTCAATATATAGATTACTCCCGCTTCTAATCCACAGCCGCTCCTTCTCATCACGGTACCATGCATTTGCTTCTCCCACAATCTCATAGTGCGTTCCTCTTACAAGCTTTTCCGGCTCCCTTTCCGTTTCATCCCGTATCTCCCCGGAGCTGCTTTCCGTTTCACTTTCACTCTCCTCTGTGATTTTCTCTGTTTCACTCTCACTTTCTTCTGTGATGTTTTCTGTTTCGCTCTCCGTTTCACTTTCCTCTACATTGATGTCTGTCTCACTCCCTGATTCCACTTCACTTTCTGATTCCGTCTCACTCCCTGATTTCACTTCACTCTCTGATTCTGTCTCACTTTCTGATTCCGTCTCACTCTCTGACTCCGTCTCACTTTCTGATTCTGTTTCACTCTCTGATTCCGTCTCGCTTTCTGATTCCAGACTGTGTTCTCCTGTTTTCCCCAATTCATTTCCTGCTTCATCATATGTTTCCTCGCTTCCCGATTCGGCCTCAGCTTCCTGAAGTTTCGCATCCGTCTCCGACGCAGATGCAAAGTGAAGGGCTAAATGCTCTTTTTCCGTCAGCATCGTCCCTGCAAAAATCATTCCTGCAGCTGCGCAGATGACTGTCAGTACTACTATGGCCTTTTTGTCTAGTTTCAATCTCCATTTCCCCTTTCCGAATCCAAAACCTCTTCCTCTGCAACCGCTCTCCCGTACGCCCTCTCTACGGCATCTTTTGCCGCCTGTAGCTGTCCGGTCCATTCTTCCCGCCAGGCACCGCTGTCTTTGTCTTGTAATAAAAATGTTTCCAACTCCGCTAAGATTCTGGCGCATTCCTCCTGCGCTTCGCCAAACTCCTGTAGTTCATGTATATGGAAGATCAGGCAAGACAGCAATTCATTCCCAATCTGGAATCGGATTCCTGCATCCATTCCTTTCACAACACGCAGTCCCCACAGCTTTTTTAAATCTTCCCAATACGTTCCATAATCCGTGTCATAAACACCTCTTTCATTTCTTTTGCCTAATTTTTCATAATATGTCCCTATTTTTATATGGATCTGGGCTGGCTCATACCAAGATGTCCCGCCCCTATCACCAGAAAATAAAACAGCCTCCTGAAACCAGTTTACCGCCGTGCTCTTTCCACTCATCCCCTCATAGTAATACCAATAGGCAAGTCCGATACGATAGGCCAGTTCTCCAAAATTCTCAAATCTTTCCCGAAGCACCTCCAAAACCGTATTCCCATTTGGTGATGCAGGCAAAAACAATAGCTGCTTGCAGATCATCTCTTCTTTTTCTGTAAATAAATAGTCTTCGGTGATCCGGTCAAATAATTGAAAACACCATTTCCCCTGTTCCGGCATCAGTTGGAATGCCTCATGATAATACTCTACAGCCTGTGCAAGGCCTATGCTGTCTGCTTGACGAAGTATCCGGTTATATGATTCCTCCCTTTTCTCCTGTTTTTCGTTTTCCGTCAAACCTGCATCGCCATTTCCCATACTTGTAAATGTAAAGATCCCTGCAGCCAGCAGCAACGCAAAAGCTCCGAAGCTTTTTTGCAGCTTTCTATTTCTTTCATATCTTCTTTGCATCCGCCCAAGTTCTTTATATAAACAAACGCTGTCAGGATATCTTTCATCCGGTGATTCCTGCAAACACCGTTTTAATAAAGACAGAATTTGCTTTTCACAGCTGAAATGTTTCGGGGAGTGCTGATGTACAGGAATAAAAGGCGGCTTTGGTATCTCTTTAAATAAGTAGTAATACATCAGTGCCCCAAAACCATAAATGTCCGCGCGTACATCTACCTTAGCCTTCTGGTCCATCTGTTCCGGTGCAGCAAATCCTACCGTCCCATTGTGTCCTCCGTATCTATTTTTCTGATCCGAAGCAATTGCAGCTCCAAAATCAATCAAAACTAACTCTCCGGAATGCTTCAGCAAAACATTGGTTGGCTTTATATCCAGATGGAGGATAGGAGTCGGCCGGTCGTGTAAATAGATCAAAGCTTCTGAAAGCTGTCTGGCAATAGAAAAGAATTGCTTTGCAGACACTTCTTCCAATGGTATGTCTGCGATACATCTCCCGCTTATATACTCCATGATGAGCCAGCTTCCCCCTGCAGATTCCAAAATATCATAAACCTGTGGGAATAATGGGTGCCTGAGCTTCTTCATGACCATCAGTTCCTGCTTTTTTTCAAACGGCAGATTGGTTTTCAAGCATTTTGCAGCCCGCAGCTGTTCCGTAGGAAGATGGTAGACAAGATATACGGTCCCGTCACCTCCTCTTCCAAGCTGCCGAACAATACGATAATCGCTTCCCAGACAATCCCTTTGTGGCAAAAATTCACCGCTCCGGGCAGATTGATCAAGATATTTCCGATTCTCCAGCAGCATTCCCCCTTTCCAATTCAGATTTTCCCGAGACGCTCCTTTCACTTATTTTTTTCGTCTGTCATTCTTTTTTTTGGAACTTTTCGTGTAACTATTCAGAACCCCTTAGAATAAGTAAGCAGATTCGTCATGCTTGCATGTAAGAAGATGCTTATCTTATTCGTAAGGTGGCTCGAATAGAGTCACCGCCTCAAACATGAGCAAAATTAGTTGCATAGAAACGTGAAAGCACGACTTGTCGTGCGGTTTTGCGAATGTTTGAGGTGGGATTTTGAATAGTTACCGTTTCGTATGGAAATACGATGAAATGATTCAAGTGTCAAAAGATACCATGAAGGCTAAAATCCTAGACCTGTTTATAGAGACTTATTATTTATATGTGATATTATCATATGATTAGTGATATTTGTCAAGGAGATTTTTTATTTTGTTTCTTTTTCACTTTACAGTGTAAAAGAAGAGGGATATAATATGGGGCATATTGTAAAAGTGCAAAACACAAAGAAAAGGAAACGAGAATCATGGCTGGACTTGGAACTATCATAAATGTTGCCGGCATCATCGCAGGAGGCCTCTTCGGCATGTTGTTTGGCAAAGCTTTAAAAGAACGGTATCAGGAGACATTGACGGCAGCTATCGGGATATGTACTTTATTTATCGGTATTTCCGGCGCTTTATCAAAAATGCTCACATTTTCAGGCGGCAAATTCGATATGACCGGAACGATGATGCTCATTGGGAGTTTTGCCATCGGTGCGCTGATTGGTGAATGGCTGGATATTGAAAGCCGAATGGAACAATTTGGCAGATGGCTGAAAGTGAAAACCGGAAGTGAAAAAGATGCTTCTTTTGTAGATGGGTTTGTGACCGCCTCCCTTACCGTCTGTATCGGGGCTATGGCAGTGGTCGGTTCCATTCAGGATGGGATAAATGGAGATTATTCTATTTTAGCGGCAAAAGCCATTTTGGACTTGATCATCGTAATGATCATGACTGCATCCATGGGAAAAGGGTGTGTGTTTTCTGCCATCCCGGTGGCTGTATTCCAAGGCACGATCACCCTTCTGGCAAGGCTGCTGGAGCCATTGATGACGGAACAGGCCCTTTCCAATTTATCCCTGACCGGCTCAGTCATGATCTTTTGTGTAGGTGTCAATCTGGTATGGGGAAAGAAAATAAGAGTTGCCAATCTGCTTCCCGGACTCATTGTGGCAGTAATCTGGGCATTTTTACCCTTATAATGCCCAGATTCCGCCCACTTAAGAATAGTTCCAGAAATTCAAGAAATACAAGTAAATCAATGATCGCCACTTTATGTTCTGCGCATTTGAAGTGTGGATCTATTTGATTCAGTTAAATAGCATATTTGAGATGGAGGCAATTTGATTGATTGCAGTTCCATTATCTTGCAAGCTGTTACTCAGCACACAGAGCACATAAGCTTCCTCCGGACCGGTTATGATGCCAATGTCATTTTCCACATAGTCACCGTATTCCCCTGCAAGTTCCCCTGTTTTATTTGCAACAGACAATGAAGTATCTGAAATCCCTGCGGGGATTTTATTTACCCGTGTCTGGTTTTTCAGATATTCATACATTTTCGCAGAAGCTTCCGTCCCAACACAAGTACCATTATAAATGCTCTCGAAAAGGCGCATGCAATCATTGGCGGAGGTATAATTATCCCCGGAAGGGTTTTCTTCTAAAAATTTTCTTCCAAGTACCGTAGATGTATAACCGTTCTCCTGACAGAACTGGTTTACCACTTCCATCCCGGCAGAGGCATCGCCGTTTCCCAGCCCCTCGATCAAAGTATTGGCTGCAGTATTGTCACTGACTGTTATCATGTCTGTGATCAATTGTTTCAATTCGCCGTCATAGGATTCCGCAAAGGTGATGTGGCGCTCCTCGGAGGAGGGATAGCAGACTCTGTCGTAAATGGCAGCCATGATAAATACTTTTATCACACTGGCTGACTTCATCTGCATGTCTCCATTGATGTTGCCCTCCGCACCTGTTTTTAAGTTTTTGACACTGACAGCCCAGTTTTCCCCTTGGGCGACAGCCGGACCAATACATGTTTCGTCGACCTGCTGCAGGTACGCATCTACCTGAGCCTGCTCTTCTGGGGCAACTTCTTTGCTTTTCATTCCTTTTTCTTCAAAATAACGGTCGATTCCGTCTGCAATTCCCTCTGCCATCAACGGTTGGACAGAGCCATCTGCCATGCGCAGGTCATCGGACTGGTTGGTCATAAATCCCATTTCCAAAATCATAACCGGTAGTTTGCTCCAATTGATGCCTGTCATGTTGTCGTAATACTGGATTCCCAGAGACTGGAAAGATGCCTTTTCGCAGTACCCGTCCAAAATGCACTGGGCTAAAAGATAGGAATCCTCTGCCAAATATCCCACATAAGGGTTTGAAGCTGAAGGTACCATAGCAAGTGCACCGCTTACGCTGGAATCATCGGATCCATTAGCGTGGATACGCACATAAATATCACCGCCTTGTTCATAAGCCAGCTGGGCGCGCTCCGCATTGCTGATAGCCGCATCATTGTCTTCTCTGGTCAAGATCACTTCATAACCACGGTTTTCTAATTCTTCACGCAGCAAAAGTGAGATTTCCAGATTCAGCTCGTATTCCGCTTTCCCGCTGAATGCTCCCTGCGTTCCCGTAGAGGCCTTTGCCTTCATCTCAGAAGATCCCGGTCCGTTCGGTTCCGTATCACTCATGTCCACCCAGCTGCCCTGATGTCCGGGGTCAATGGCCACCACCAGTTTTTTTACCGGCTCTGTCTCAGATTCCATTTCTGTCTCAGATTCTGTTTCTGTTTCAGTTCCGGTTGCTGCTTTAGTTCCGGTTTCTACTTCAGTTCCGGTTGCTGCTTCAGTTTCTGTTTCTGATTCAGCTCCGGTTTCTGTCTTTGATTCTGTCTTTGCCTCAGCTCCGGTTTTTTCCTCAGTTCCAGTTGCTGCCTCTGATCCTGCTTCTGTATCAGATCTGCTTCCTGTCTCAGGTTCCTGCATTTCCATTTTTTCTGTGAGATTTTCTTCTTTTGTAGCCTGCCCTGTGTTTTGGCTGTAGCTTTCTTTCTTGTTTTGCCCAAAAACAAGCCACGCTAAAATGCCTACCACGACTGCCAACACAATTACTAAAATAAGAAGCAGCGCTGTCACAGGAGCTTCTTTTTTCTTTTTCTTCCCTGTCATCTGCATCTCCCCTCAAAAAAGCATTATTGGCCAAAAACAGCCATTGCCTCGGCAATCTGTGCTTCGCAAGAACGCATGGCCATAATTGTTTTTTCCATCAATTCTTCCAGTGTCCATCCAAGACGCTCGGCGCCTGTCTTGATCACATCTCTTGAACATCCGGCTGCAAATTTTTTGTCTTTAAATTTCTTCTTTAAGCTGGAAACTTCCATATCCATAACGCTTTTAGACGGTCGCATCTTAGCGGCAGCTCCCACTAGTCCTGTAAGCTCATCCACCGCAAAAAGCACTTTTTCCATCTCATGTTCCGGTGCCACATCACAGCAGATTCCATATCCGTGGCTGCATACCGCATGGATCATAGAGTCATCTACTCCGCCGTTTTTCAAAAGCTCCGGTGCTTTTGTACAGTGCTGTTCCGGATATAATTCAAAATCAATATCATGGAGCAATCCAACGATCCCCCAGTATTCTTCTTCCTCCCCATATCCCAATTCTTTGGCAAACCACCTCATTACTCCTTCTACGGTCAATGCGTGCTGGATATGGAAAGCTTCCTTATTATATTCCTGCAAAAGTGCAAATGCTTTTTCTCTTGTAATTGAACTAACCATGGTTTCCCACTCCTCTTTTTTATTTTTCTTCGACAGTATAACACACAAAAGGTGAAACAGCAAATCCCACCCACCACTTAATGCTCTGCACCTTTGAAGCAGAGGGACTTACTTGTTTCGGTTAAAACGCCAAAAGGGAACTGCCACGGCAGTCCCCTTTTGCAACACTATAATTAGGAGAAAGTTAGTAATGATAAGAAAGTTGTAAGTGCACCGATTTTAGAAGAAGTCTTCGCCCTGAAGAGCATCATATCCCTCTTCACCGGTACGAACTTTAACAACATTAGCAACATTGTAAACAAAAATCTTTCCGTCTCCGATATGTCCTGTATACAGCGCTTTCTTGGCTGCTTTGATTACTGCATCCGGAGATACCTTGCTGACAACCACATCTACCTGAATCTTCGGAAGCAGGTTCAGATCCATCTGAACACCACGGTAGTATTCAGCTTTACCCTTCTGAACACCGCATCCAAGAACGTTTGTAACTGTCATTCCTGTTACACCGATTTCGTTCAAAGCTTCTTTCAAATCGTCGAATTTGCTCTGTTTTGCAACGATGGTAATCTTTGTAATTCCTGTATCGCTTGCGATGGTCTCAGTAGGAGTTTTTACCTGTACCGGAACTGCATCATCTACAGCTACCGGTTTTTCCGGCATTGGCTCTAATGCTGTGTACTGAGCGCCTCCAAAGTTATTGATGCTGGATACCAGTGCAAAATCTGCATATGCAGAAGCAAGACCATGCTCATGGATATCAAGGCCGTCAACCTCTTCTGCTACAGAAGCACGAAGGCCGATGGTCTTTTTCAATACAGTAAAAATAATCGTCATGGTCACAGCTACCCAAGCGATAACTGAAGCTACACCAAGAACCTGAACTCCGAAGAAGTGGAAACCGCCGCCGTATAATACGCCAAGTTTTTCTCCGCCGCCGAAGTCATAGTATGCGAACAAACCTGTCAGTATTGTACCGAGAGCTCCACAAATACCGTGAACGCCTACAGCACCTACCGGGTCGTCTACCTTCAAAACTTTGTCAACAAATTCAATACCAAATACAACAGCAAAACCTGCGATAATACCGATGATTGCTGCGCCTGCAGGAGTTACTGTATCACAGCCTGCTGTAATAGCAACAAGGCCTGCAAGGGAACCATTCAATGTCATGGACACATCCGGTTTCTTGTAGCGAACCCAGGTGATAATCATTACTGTAACTGTTGCAACTGCTGCTGCAAGGTTTGTTGTATAGAAAATTCTTGCTGCTGATGTAGCAAGGTCACCGGACATTCCCAATGTGGAACAGCCATTGAATCCAAACCAGCAGAACCAGAGGATAAATACACCAAGTGCTGCAAGAGTCATACTGTGTCCAAGAATGGCATTCGGTTTCCCGTTCTTGTCATATTTTCCAATACGAGGTCCAAGGATCGCAGCACCGATAAAGGCTGCCACACCACCAACCATATGTACGGCTGTTGAACCTGCGAAATCATGGAATCCCATTGTGGAAAGCCAGCCGCCTCCCCAGATCCAATGTCCTGAGATCGGATATACGAAAAGGCTGATCAATGCACTATAAATACAGTATGCTGAGAATTTTGTTCTTTCAGCCATCGCACCAGAAACGATAGTTGCTGAAGTCGCACAGAATACTGTCTGGAAGATCATTGTTGCAAAATCGTCTGTACTCATGCAGAATAAGTCGATCTTTCCGAACAACGGTGATGTACTTCCGAACATGATTCCAAATCCAATAAACCAATAAATCGGTGTACCGATGGAAAAGTCCATCAGGTTTTTCATAATGATATTTCCAGCATTCTTAGCACGTGTAAGTCCTGTCTCAACCATTGCGAAACCGGCCTGCATAAAGAATACCAGCGCTGCTCCCACGAGTATCCAAGTGGTGTCCAAACTAGTGGCCAAAGCTTTTAATTCATCCATAATGTTGCCCTCCTCTTAGCTGAATGAAGCCGTATTTCACAGAGCTTTCAGATATTTCCTATGATGCCTTTCCTGTGATATCGTCCTTAGATGCCTAACCTCAGATGCCTGCCCTTGATGTCCTGCCTCAGATGCCTGCCCTTGATGTCCTGCCTCAGATGCCTGCCCTTGATGTCCTGCCTCAGATGCCTGCCATGCGATATCGTTCCTTGGTGCCATATCTGAATCATTTCTCCGTGAAATACAAAAGGCGCCGTGGTTTGTACCACAGCGCCCTCGCTTGATTGACAGTAGTCTACACCCATCTTTTCCGGGTGTCAATGCAAATTCTAAAATTTTTCTAAATTTAGTTGAATGGTAGAAAAAATTTTTTAATATTTTTTTATTTTGTAAATATTATACAATAGGTTTTAACCTTCCAAAAGAGCCTTTAATTCATTCACATTCGCTGCGATCTGCTCGGGAACAGCGCCGTGATCCAATAAAAATTCGCGGCTGCGAAATCCCCAGCTTACGCAAATACAGTCCATGGATGTATTTTTTGCCGTCAAAATATCCACATCCGAATCCCCCACATAGACAGCTCTTTTTCGATCTACACCTATGTTTTCAAGTGCTATAAGTACGGAATCCGGTTCCGGTTTCCTGCGGCATCCTTCATGCTCTCCAATGGCAACATCGATCAATTCGTTAAAATATACATCTTTCAATTTTTTCACTGCAAAATCTGCTTTATTCGACACAATAGCAGTCTTATATCCCTGCTTTTTCAGCCAGTCCAATAGTGACATAATACCGGGATACGGTTCTGTCTCGTCCAGACAATGTGCCCCATAATGACGTCGGAACTCATCATATACATGCTCAAATTCGGGATTGTCTTCTCCCTCAGGCACCACTTGACGGATCAGCCTGCGAATACCATTTCCCACAAAACTCCGGATCTCTTCCCTTGTATGAGGAGCAAAACCGTATTTTTCAGCTGCAGCATTTGCGCTATTCATCAAATCTGTGAGCGTATCCAGCAAAGTACCGTCTAAATCAAAAACAACTGCGTCGTATCGTCTCTCACCCATGTCTTATCCTCTTTTCTGTACTCTTATCAAATCGTTTACAGGACAATTCCTATATCCGCTAAAGATCATACCATATCTCTCTGCGATTCTCAAGAAACGATTGAGGATCATTGTCATGACTGAAACGATTGAATAGCATCGCCATGACCGAAACGATTGAATAGTATCGCCATGACTAAAACGATTGAATAGTATCTCCGTGATATATCCGAAGCACTACGCCCAACAGCTTCCCCACGCTGCATTTAAGCTGCTGCTGATAATTTCTGCGCTCTGACAAGCTTCTGTCGGCGCCTGATCTGTGCCAATACCCTCAAGCGGCGTTTTACGCTCTCATGCAGCGCATCTACCCCGATCAGCATGGCTGCCGACAATACACCAAATAAGAACCAAAGGAAAGCGACCACGGATATAGGGGCATCTCCGATATGGATACCCAATACAGTAAAAACTACCAATTCTTCCAGCAATCCGGCAAGTGCACATGCTATTTTCCCATCATTTGTCAATTCGCGGTAAACCTCTGCCCTTCCTATATGGCCTCCGCACCTGATACTTTTCCCGGCTCTCTGATCTGATAACTTCACAATCCTGTATTCTTTTGCATTTGTTCCTCTTTTCATCTCAGTTCTCATACTTTTCTCCCCTAATCCTACTGAAACGTCCCCGTATATTCTCCCCATTTTTTGTTTCCCGGAATTCAAACGAATGTCAAATACATTTAAATTCTGTTTTCATTCCTCACAGCGAACGTCTGTTCTTTTTCTGTATTGTAATACATATGTTCGTTTTTTGCAAGCTTTTTTCGAACATCCGTTCTTATTTCTGTTTTCTCATTGCCATGGCAAAGGCACTGGACAAACAGAACAAACAGCGAAGAAAAACACTGCCGCACCCAAGAGCCCGTGTCTCTTTGATGCGGCAGTGTCTTTTCCTGCTATTATTTATGTAGTTTTCTTACTTGTATTACTGCTTCCCGTACAAAAACGGCCTTGCCAGATGAGTATTAAAAAACTCAATCAAAGGTCCCATAAAAAATGCTGTAATGATCGTTCCGACCCCTACCACAGCTATCAGGCCAGAAGCTTTTTGTCCGGATGCCAGATACAATGCGCATCCGGCTACTACGCATATAAGGTCACATGCGATCCTGCAATACCGGAATTTTGCCACTTTCCATTTATTTGCAAGGATCAAGGCCACAGCATCATAAGGTGAAACTCCTAAATCTGCCACAAAGTAAAAGGAAGATGAAATACAGAGTATCACGATCCCTACCGCAAGGAATACTACCCTGCCTCCAATCTGCAGATCAGGAAATGTTTGCAGAAGAAACTGGTGGGTAAAATCTACCACATAGCCCAAAAGGAACAAATTGATACAGGTAGCCAGTCCTATATAGTGACGGTCATTCACCAATGCGAACAAAAGCAGGCACAGATTTGCGATCACATATAAAGTACCGAAACTGATCGGCAGCATCGCATCCAGACCGCTCATCAGGGATTGGAAAGGATCCATACCAAAGGATGCCCGTTTAAAAAATCCCACGCTGATTCCACATACCACCACACCAAAAATACTCATTAGAATTCTTTTTTGCTTGTTTTCCATCTCTTTCTCCTCACTGCTAACCCCGTAAAGGATTATACGCAGGAGGGAAAGGATTTGCAAGATATTATTGTATGGAAAGCCCCAAATTCTTTTATGGATACTAAGGATACTAGGCAAAATGTCATTTATGATAATTTTTTCCACACAGCCTCCGCAAATGACTGATGGCTGTCTGCATCCATGTGCTCCTGATCATCCTGACTGGCTCTTGCACAGGAAGATGCGGCAAGGAACAAAATAGATCTCTCTCTGGCAATTTTTTTAAACACCTGCTCCAGTTCTTTTGAAACTTCAACAGAATGCTCTGAAAACTCTTGATCGTATTCTTCCTGCCAGACTTTTTCTCCAAGATAGATAGGTGAAACCAGCAGTATCCGGCTGTCGGGCGAATACTCTTTTACCTGCTCCAGAAGACGCACCAT
>JALFIB010000280.1 GCA_022776305.1 Lachnospiraceae bacterium | reverse complement strand
AACTATCAGAGAAGGAAATTGCTAATTACATTGAAATTGGGGGTGGAACTCATGTGGAATAAAAAGAAAGAACAAAAAAATATTCTGATCGTGGGCGGATTCCATAAAGCCAGATCCCTTGCTACTTCTTTGCTGAATAAGGGGTATCGTGTGACGGCAGTAAATAAAGAGTATGAAGATTGTGAAAAACTGGCAGAAGTAAACAAGCTGAATGTTATTTATGGAGACGGAAGCAAAAAATTTATTCTGGAGGATGCAGCTGCCGGAAACTGTCAAGTGGCGATTGCCCTGACAGACAGTGATGAGATCAATCTTGTCATCTACGAAATGTGTAAGCGGTTCTTTCATGTGAAGAAAACAGTGGCCCTTTTAAATGATCCATCGAAAACAAATTTTTTCTACCAGATGGGCATTGACCGGGTGGTTTGTGCCTTGAACATGATCACGAACATCATGGAAGAACAGGCAGTTATGGATGAAATGACCAGACTGATACCGGTTGACGAGGGAAGGATCCAGATTCTGGAACTACCGATCCCGAAAAATTCGTTAGTTGCCGGGAAGAAATTATGGGAACTGAATCTTCCGAAAGAAGTGATCATCGGCTGTATCCTTCGTGGAGACCGGAGCCTGATCCCCAGAGGGGATACCCGCATTACAGAAGGGGATGTGCTTCTGATCATCACCTCGGATAAGAGCAAACTTAGCCAGATAAAGGAGCTGACGGAATATGCTGCATCGTAATGGAATATCAGTGATGGGGAAAATGATGGTATTAGAAAGCTGTATCCTGCTCGTTCCCCTTCTAGTCCTCCCATTTTATCCAAAAGAAATCATTTTTGCCTGGCAATTTTTGCTTCCGGCGACAGTTTCCGTTGGACTGGGGATGGTTGTCTGCTATAGAAAGAAAGGAAAAACAAGCAGCAGCCGGATGGTTGTATTTGCCTGGATGTATGGATTCCTACTTGCAGCATTCCCGTTCTGGCTGTATGGGAATCTGACCCCTGTACAATCACTTTTTGAATCGGTAAGCGGGTTTACCACTACCGGGCTTTCCGTTTTGGATGTGGAGCGGCTGCCGCATATTTTCCTATTCTACAGAGGGTTTCTCCAGTATGTGGGAGGCCTGGGGTTTGTGATGATGATGCTCCTTTTTATACAGGAAAAGGATTCCGTTACCTTGTACCAGGCAGAAGGGCATCCGGATAAATTGATGCCAACTATTGGAAAAACAGTAAAAGTGATTGGAATGATGTATGGATTTTTCCTGCTTGCAGGTACGGTGTTATATACCATATTTGGCATGTCCTTTTTTGACAGTATTGTCCACACCATGTGTGCATTGTCTACAGGTGGTTTTTCCAACCGGCTGGAGAGTATCGGTTATTACCATTCTCTTCCTATTGAATGGATCACCGTCTTTCTGATGCTGATCGGAACAACGAATTTTTCTCTGTTGTTGCTTATATTCCGCGGAAGGATCAGGGATTTCCTGCGGGCAAGTGAGAACCGGTTTTTGGCCGGACTGACCCTGGTTGCGGTTCCGGTGATGACACTGTTTTTGGCTAAAAGTGGGATATCCGCTGGGGAGAGTTCAGAACTGGCTTTTTTTAATGCGTTCTCCGCATTATCCACCACCGGGTATGCTACCTGCAGCTACAGCGAATGGCCACAGACAGCGCTGGCAGTCATGATCCTGCTTATGATCATCGGCGGTGGGATCGGCTCTACGGCAGGAGGAATTAAGCTGGGCAGGGTATGCAGGTTAATGAAGAATCTTGTATGGAATGTGAAGAAAAAGATGATACCGGACCGAACAGTAACGCTCACATATTACTGTAAGGGAACAGAAAAAGAATTACTGGATAGAACACAGGTGGAAGAAGCTTCTACCTATGCACAGACGTATCTTCTAATCTATGTGGTGGGAACGATTGCTCTGACATTCTTTTCCGGATGTACTTTGGTGGAGGGGGCGTTTGAATTTGCTTCCTCACTTGGTACGGTGGGGCTCTCCATTGGAGTAACGAATGCAGGAACGACCTCCGTATGCCTCCTGATCGAGATTATCGGGATGATTTTGGGAAGACTGGAGATTTTTGTGTTGATTCAGGCCTTTTTCAAAAATAATAAAACTTTTTAAGATTCTTAATATGAGACAAGAGCCTCTTTATACATTTTTAAAAATGAGGATGATAGTATGATATCAGGGTCAAAAGGTCATGTGTTTCATGCTTGCATGAAAAAACATGACTTTGGGACCTGCAAAAACATGAGAAAGTAGCCCGATTAGGGCGGATTTCGAATGCTTTTAGGATTCCGGGAGCACAAAGTGCGGAGAAATCCGTATATCAGAAGCATAAAAAGAAAACAAACGAGTGTATCAGGAGGTAAGTTTCATGAAATACGGAAAAATGATCTATGAAATAGAAAAGTGTATTGAGAATGGTGAATATTCAAAA
>JALFIB010000137.1 GCA_022776305.1 Lachnospiraceae bacterium | reverse complement strand
AATTCCATCCACGGAGAAGATCATATGCATTTTTATCAATTCCCAGAGAACGGTAAGCCTCTTCATTCTGATCATAGGAAGGGAATCCGTAATCATACAGTTCTGTCCGTATTTCATTAAACTGGTCATACGTCTCCCATTCAGGAGTCCTGTAAAAACTCCTATCCACAAAATGCAGCAGGACCACAGCTGCCAAAAGCCCTCCAAATGTACCAAAATACAGGAATAATTTTCGCTGCCTTTGCCCTTTCACAGCATCCTGCGTATCTTTTAATTCTATCAAAAGATAAATACCGATCCCTGTCATCAGAGCTGCCTCAGCAAAGAATTGTGCATCTCTGTACATAAATCCGATACAGCTTAAAGCAAAGCCTCCGGCCAATGCCCTTTTTGATACCCTCTGGCTGCACACTGCATAAAACAGCAATAAGATACCTGCCACAGAAGCGATCCCTGCTGTCTTTGTATACTGGAGCTTAATATATCCTTCATAAGCAAACCATATGATTAAAAGATAAGAAAACCATATTGTCGACTGGTTTTTAGCCCTGCGGGTAAGCACATATGTAATGGAAGTAAATGATACATACAAGACAACATACTGAAGCACAGAAAACCACGGAACGGACTGTCTTAGCTGATATAGAACTTTCAACAGCAATCCGAGGAAATAATGTGCATAGATCAAATGAGCATCCCTTGCGCCCTTTACTCCATTGACCATGTTTGCCAAGCCATAATCATCATTTGTCTCATAGACCGGGCGAAATACCACCAACAAGCCAATCAGTAAAAGCGCATTCAATAAAAAAGAAAACCACACACTCTCTTTTCTGCTTTTTAAAGATGATATTTTTTTATCACTATTCTTTCCTGCAGCAAAAGAACCGCTCGTTTTAACTCTTGAAATTGTAAAATAATGATAGCAGAATCCCCCCACCATGTCAATCAACAAATCCCTCATAATTCCCTCACGAATTTTTTATCATTTCTTTTATTTTTCCTCATAATTCCATCACTGTTCTCCCATAAAATATGTAAAAGTTTTCTTATGCATTCATGAAAAAAAGAGAACTTTTCAAGACTGTTTATCTATGCACGGAATGATGATCAGGAGCATGGCATACCTTGGAAAACAGCCAGTATGTAAATGAAACGTACGCGATAAGGTTGATCAAAGCAGATACTTCCAGCGAGATTGCCCGATATCCAAAAAGATATTTGCCATATGTGAATATAGAGAGCAAATTAACGACTATCGCGAAAGGGATGCCTGCCGGAGTCAAAAAGCAATAAAGGATCGCTACGACTTCCAAAACGTATGCATAACGTTCATGCATATTAGGAAGGAAAAGACAACAGGTGTATAAGCTCCATATCAGAATTCCCCAAAAAACTTTTTTACTGTCCAGCTGTACCTTTTTTACGATGCAAAAATACAGTCCGATCCCAAGCATCAAAACCATAAAAAGAATCGCCATTTTCCGAAACATCGGATAGTCCCCTGATCCTTTGGCATTCGTCAGGAGCGCATAAACGCTGGGAAAATTCGCATAAACCCGGTTGAATGTATTTGTCTGCCCAATATAGATCCCCAAAATTTCTTTTGGGCTATGTCCGGCTATGAGCCCCGGCAATGATGCGATTGCCATCATCACTGGGATGATCAAAAAATGAAATATAGAATACTTCTTTCTGCACACATAATAAATCAAAAAGAATGGCAGGAAAAAGATGGCCTGCAGTTTAAATGCAAAAGAAAGCCCTAATAATATGAAACTGAAGGTAAATTTTTCCCGGAACAAAAAATAAAGTGCTGCAATACCGAAAAAAGCATACATGGAATCGCACTGTGCCCAGACGGAAGAATTCATTAGTACGATCGGAGAACAAAAAACAAACGTAAATGCAAGTATGCCTTTTCGTTCTTTGTTTTTGTCTGCCATATCCCACACGATATATCCACCTAGCAAAGCCATTGCAAGGTCAAAAGCACAAGATACCACTTTATAAGCATGTAAAGGTTTTAAAGGAAGTTTTGTCAAAAGATAGATGATCAACTGGTATGGGATATTATAATTCCCCACTTGTTCTGAAATGCCATTTGCAGCAATTTGATCATACCATTTCAGCAAATAGCATTTCGCATCATGGCTTAAAAAATGAAATCCGGCGATCCTCATACAGCATCCGATCAGCAAGACTGCACCTGCAAAGAGCAAGTGGATATGTTTCTCTATAAAATACAATAGCTTCTTTTCTGCACTTATCATGTTCCTACTTCCTACTGCTTTCTGTTTTGATTCTTTTATTGGCTTTCGTCTTTCAAATAAGCCATAGTAAAGTTTCCGTATTGTTCCAATGTAAAGCCCAGAGCAGTGAATTGATCCGAGTTTTGTGAGTCATCTAGAATATAAATTCCGTCCAAATCAACCACCTCTTCCGGTATTCCAAATCGAAATCTTCCAAAGGACCGGACTTTTAAAAATGTAGCCGGATAATTTTTATACTCCACTGTTTCCAGATAATCAGTGACAGGTTCCCTGCTATAAAAAAGGATTTTCGGAAACTTTACCTTACCGGAAACATAGATGGTACCCTCATGCTCCATCGCATTACACACAGCATCACCGATCCCATAATCAAAGTATGCATGAACTTCTTCTTCAAAATCCGTAAAATAATAATGTTCAAACAATCCAAACTGCAGTAAATAAAGAGGAAGAAGAGCCAAGACAGCATATCGGTGGACAAATCCGCATATCCAACAGATTCCCGTAGCCGTAATGATCAGCATGGGAAGAAACAGTATATTTACCCTAGTGATATTTACATTGATCACAAGGCCGATCAAGATCCCGGCCATGAATTGGATCCATATCAGAACCTCCAGCCCAAATTCTTTTTTCTTCCATTTTTCCACTATTTTTTTCAAATAATAAAAGATTCCCAAGAAGAAAAAGGGAAGGGTATAATAGGTAAACAAACCATATCTTTTTGTGACAGTAAATTCCCCAAAACCACTGTTTGTCTGTTTGATGATGACTGCACAAAGGTTTTTTGCATTATCCCAAAAATCAGAAAAAGAAATCTCGCTAGAACGCATACGTACCAGTTTTGGTATAGAAAAAAAAGGAGTAGATATTTCGTTTATAAATCCATAGTTCACAAAAAGAAACAGCAGCAAAGGGAGCGCCAACGCCCCTAAGATCACTCCTGAAAACACAAATTCTTTTGAGAATACGATTTTTTTATAATACATGCAGTAAATCAGCTGTCCCAAAATAACCAACGGAATCACCGGCCATATGGTAGCATATGTATACAAGGACAGTCCATACATAAGAGCAGACAGCATCAAGTATCGTTTTTCTTCTAATCCGCGTATAAAAAAATATAATCCAAACAGCACAAATCCCGGAGCAAGGTTGGATTCAAGCCCCCACCTTGACATATAAATATGCCAAGGACAGATAGCCGTCAGCAAGAGGGCTGCCAGTGCAGTCTTCTCATCAACCACTCTCTTTACAATTAAATAGACGACCCACAATGTGAGACAGGACACGATCAGCTGTGGAAGACGGATTACCCATTCTTTTAGTCCAAAAACCGCCATAAATGGAATGATCAAATATGTATTGAGGGCATTCATGCCGCTCCCCCATGCAGTCAAATACACAGGAAAATGGTGTCCGCTGGAATCCATCCCATAATGCAGCAATGAATACGCCTCATATCCTGCAAATGCTTCATCCTGATTGATATCAGCTGGTATCACGCCAAACCGCCATACTCTGGCGAATATTCCAAGAAGCAAAAAAATCCAAAAAAAGAGTTTCACTATTTTTCTCTTATCCCAACATTTTTGAAATATCATTTTAATTCCCTTTATCCCTCAGTACCTTCTAATCGATTCATTATACCATGGTGTCATAAAGCAAGTCAAACCCCCTCATTCTTTCACAAGTACTGTTTTCTTCATTATTTTCTGAGATAAGCATTTCTTTGTTGAAAGAACGCTTTTCATCCGCTATACTTCACTATAAACAAAGGCAAAAGCTGAAAGGAAACCTTTTTTGTATTTTTATGAAGGGATGGAACCATATGAACCAAAATATGAATAACCGCCGGAATTACCAAAAAGAATTAGATGGCATCCTATCTAGCCAGACATCCGGCCATGTGGAACAAACACCTACTCTCTTGCTTCACAGCTGCTGTGCCCCGTGCAGCAGTTACGTTTTAGAGTATCTGTCAAACTATTTCCGCATCACTGTTTTTTATTATAATCCTAATATCTTTCCGGAATCAGAATACGCCCACCGTGTAGAAGAGCAAAAAAGGCTCATTGCAAGCATGCCATTTCAGTATCCTGTAAAGGTCTTGGAAGGCAGGTTTGAACCGCAGGAATACTATGATGCCGTCCGCGGTCTGGAACATATCCCGGAAGGCGGTGAACGCTGCCATGCGTGCTTCCGCCTCCGATTAGAAGAAACTGCAAAAACGGCAGCAGCAGGAAATTTCGACTATTTCACCACTACCCTTACCATCAGTCCGCTGAAAAATGCCACAAAATTAAATGAAATCGGCGAGGAGCTGGGTGAGAAATATCATCTTAAGTGGCTCCCTTCCGATTTCAAGAAAAAGAATGGTTACAAACGTTCTATTGAATTGTCTGCCCAATACGATCTATACCGTCAGGACTACTGTGGCTGTGTCTTTTCAAAACAAGAACGTGCTGCCCGCTAAACTGTCCCGGAATGTACCTTTTTCCCGAGGATGTGTTCTGCCACAGTGGTTCCCGCCGCCGTAGCCTGTTCTTTTGTAAGGCCATAATCCTGCAGCATTTTCCACTCATATCCGGCATATTCTACAAGATCCGGATCTGCATAAAAATCCGTACCGTGGCCGATCAACACCCCGGAAGACAGTGCATATCTTATGGCATGACTGTGTCCTTCACACGCCCGCTTTGCCCGTTCCTGCAAAATCTGCGGAATGTGAAACAACCCGGGCTCCTCTGCCAAAAGCCGATAGATCGCCGTAGTGGGGATGAGGGGAATCCCATGCTCGGCCATTTTATCCGCCTGCTCTTTTGTCAGGTACACTCCGTGTTCGATGGTATCTGCCTTTGCCTCAATGCTCCAGTCAAGGCTCTTCCCACCCCAACAATGCACCATGACCTTTTTCCCATGGAGATGGAACTGCTCCACCAGATATTTGAATTCCCTTTCAGGAATCATGGGATCTGTGACGTTTTCAGGCGGTGCCCCCATACCTCCTGTGGCCATGATCTTTACCCATTCTCCAGTGTCAGAAAACACCTTCTTCAGGAATTCCCTATCCTGATAATTGTTCTGGATGACCATGCCTGCACAGCGGATGATGTGCCGGTCTGTCCCTTCAAATCCTCCTGCATCCCGTGATAAAACGATCCCCTTTTCTTCATACTTTGCCAAAAAAGTCTCTATTCGTGCTCTTATTTCTTCCGGACTGCGTTTTTCCTGCTCTTCATGGAAAAAATCTGTCCAGCCTGAATGCAAATGCAGATCAATCATACGTTTAACCTCGGTACCGAATCCAATAACTCCCGTCCATATTCCGTCATTGGATGTTGAAAAAAATGATCCTTTGTATCTGTTTCCAATATCCTCCCCTCGTGCATCACCGCCACATCATCGCAGATATAGGAGATTACACCAAGATCATGGGAGATAAATAAAACTGTTAAGTTCCGCTCTCGCTGCAGTTCTTTCATTAATTCCAGTATTGCAAGCTGTACAGAGACGTCCAGTGCAGAAGTCGGCTCATCTGCAATCAAAAGCTCCGGTTCCACAGCGAGCGCCCTTGCGAGGGCAATTCTCTGTTTCTCTCCTCCGGAGAAAGCAGACGGATACCGTTTCATGCTGTCCTCTGGAAGCCCCATTCTTTTCAGGAACTCTTGTGCACGCGATTCTGCCTCAGGCCCCTTTGCTATTTTGTGGAATTTCATATCATCTGTCAGCGTTTTTCCAATCGTATGTCTGGGATTTAAAGAACTTTCCGGATTTTGAAAGACCATCTGGATCTTTTTCCTCGTCTCCCGGGAACGGTTCTGCATAAGCGGTTCCCCTTCAAAAAACATTTCTCCGGAAGACGGCCGAAGAAGGCCTGTGATCACCCGTGCGACCGTAGACTTCCCGGAACCGGATTCCCCCACCAACCCTAATATCTTATGGCGGGATATCATCAGGTCAATATCCTTTAAAACAAGCGTTCCATCATAAGAGGCGTTTACAGCAGCCATCTGTAATAAGGTCTCCATTTTTACACCTCGCTTTCGGGAATATCCAGTATAGCCCCTATCAGTTTTCTTGTATATTCATGGCGTGGACTGGTAAGAATCTCCTTCCTTGTCCCCGTCTCAATAATCTCCCCACTGCGCATCACTGCTAAATGGCTGCATAGCTGTGATGCCACCGCCAGATTATGGGTCACAAAAACCATGGCAAACCCCAGTTCTTCCTGCAGATCCCGGATCAGTTCAATGGTCTGTTTTTGGACGGTAACGTCCAGCGCTGTAGTCGGCTCATCGCAGAGCAGCAATGTTGGATTGCAGGCCAAAGCCATGGCAATGAGGATGCGCTGGCACTGTCCGCCGGAAAGTTCTCCCGGATACCGGTCTTTTTTTATCAGCATTTCCGGCAGGGAAAGACGTTTCAGCAATTCTGCCGCCCGGCCTCTTGCTTCTTTTTTTGACACTTCCTGTCTGGCCATGACCACTTCACAAAGCTGCCGGAACACCGGGCACAGGGGATCCAGCGCGCTTAACGGGTTCTGGAAGATCATCGCTGTATTTTCCGTAACATGATGTTTTCTGGCCTCAGAGGAAAGGCCTTGTGGCAACAATCCTACCACACTTTTTAAGGTCAACGTTTTACCAGATCCCGACTCTCCTACCAGACCAAGTGTTTCACCGGCACAGAGAGAAAAGGATACTCCTTTTACCAGAGGATCCCCCACAGGAGAATATACTTTCAGATCATCGATTTCACATACCATTTCAGCCATCATCACGCCTCCAGAAATCTGCCAGCCCATCTCCCACCAGCGAAAGGGAAATTCCTGTGTAAACCACCATAAGCCCTGGCAGCACCGACAGCCACCAAGCCGTCGTAACAAAATTTTGTCCCTCAGAAATCATTGCGCCCCAGTCCGGTGTAGGCGGTGTGATACCGATGCCAAGATAACCAAGGGTGACAATCGTGACAAGCAAACCTGTCATATCTGTCATCAGCACAACAATAGCTTGCGGAAGCACATTTGGTAATACTTGGGTCAGAAGGATACGAAGATCCGAATATCCCATAACTTTTGCAGCTTCCACCCACTCACATTTGCGCAGGGAAGCTGTCACACCTTTCGCCACTCTTGCATACAACAGCCATCCCACCAGCATAAATGTAATAAAGATACCTTTTATACCGGCTCCCGTTACAAAAGCTACCACAATGACCAGCAAATAATAAGGAAAAGCAATAAACGTATCCGTCACAAGTGAAACTAGCCACTTCACTTTGCCGCCGAAATATCCGGAAGCCATGCCGAGAAATATGCCGGTGAAAAAAGGAACGATTTCTGCCAGAACCATAACCGCCAGATCCGTTCTTCCTGCATAGATGAGCCTTGTCAGGATATCCCTTCCAAGCTGGTCTGTTCCCAACAGATGGCCCTCACTTCCTGGTCCCTGCAGAACATGGTACAGATCCTGTTCCAGAGGATCATAGGGACAGATAACCGGGGCCAGAACCGCCAGCACTGCCAGCAAACCTATCATAAATGCACCAATCAGTAAAGTCTTTTTTCGTCTTCTCTTATCTCCCATCTAGCCCTCCGTTCTCGGGTCCACCCGATGGGCGATCAGATCCGCCAGAAAACTGATGATCACCACAAATACCGCACAATACAGTGCGATGGCCTGCACCAGCGGAAAATCCCTGTTTGAAATAGCTTCGAAAAGCAGTTTTCCCACGCCTCGTATTCCGAATACCTGCTCAACTACCAGCGTGCCCCCTATGAGATAAGATAAATTCACAGAAAAAAGCATGAGAGTCGGTACGAAAGCATTTTTCAGCACATGGCGAAAGAAAATCTTTCGCGGTGGAATTTTGGCTGCTTTTAAAGTCACCACAAAGTCTGCATTCAGGACTTCCAGAAGCCTTTCCCGCAATGACCGGACCAGCGGCGGAATCTGTCCAAAAGATACGGTAATGGCAGGAAGGATCATGCTATACAGAAATCCAAAGGTACCCTCTTTGATACCTCCCACCGGAAAAATGCGCCAGTGCACTGCAAAGAGCAGAATAAACAGCAAACCGATCCAAAACACCGGCATTCCCTGTGTAAAAGCCGGAATGATCCGTATCATATGATCAAAAATCCCGTCCTTGTGGGTAGCAGCCAGAAAAGAAAGCAATACCGTCACAACAACTGTGATCACCATAGCCATCCCGGCTAAAGCCAGAGACACAGGAGCAAACCGAAAAACCAGTTCCCTGCTGGAAACACCGTATTTCAAAGAAGTTCCGGTGTCCCCATGAAGGAAGATATTAGAAAGGAACCGAAGAAACTGCTGTGAAAGAGGGAGATTTACCCCCAGCTGCTCCCGCAGTGTTTCAATCGATTCCTCCGTAGCATGCTCGCCCAGTACCATCACGGCAGGATCACCGGGTACTAGACGGATCATGAAAAAAACAGCAAGCATTACCAAAAAAACAACAAGCAGAGAACGCAAAAAAGTGTTTCGCAGCCAAGTGCGAAACCTTTTTTGCCGGATGTCCTGTTCTTTTACAGTACCCTGTTCACTCATTTAAAATCCTTCCATCCCTCTTTATCCGTTGAATGTTACATTTTCAAATCTTGCACTTCCATTAGGAAGAATCACCAGCCCCTCCACATTGCTGCGGACACCTACCACAATACTTGGATAGTACAGCGGAATATACGGCACATCATCTGCCAGTACCTGCTGCAGTTCTGCGTATACGGCAGCCCTCTCCTCCCCATCAGGAGTCACTTGTCCTTCTTTCATAAGCTTTACAGCCTCTTCATTCTCGTAGCTTGTCCAATAACACTTGCTGAAGCCTTCGGGATCCACCTGAAAAGCAAAGATGGAATCTGCGTCGGGATAATCCGCCATTGCGCTATTGATCATAACAGAATAATTGAGAGCCTTAAAATCTTCCCGGAAAGCAGCGATCTCTTTGGCATTGATTTCAATATTGATGCCTATCTGTGCTCCCGCAGCCTGTATGATCTGCGCTTCCTGAAGACGGACATTGTTGCCGGACGCAATACTGATCGTAGTATCAAAACCATCCGGATACGCACTCTG
>JALFIB010000250.1 GCA_022776305.1 Lachnospiraceae bacterium | reverse complement strand
GTATTCCAGGTATTTGCAATACCGATGATAGGACGGTCCAGATCATAATCACTGTATCCCATCCCTTTATACAAGGCGCGGATACTGGACCATTCCGGTTTTGCCAAAGTTTCCTGACTGCGCATACAATTTCCACACTGGTTATTATTTCCCATCATTTTCTCCTCTTTTCTTTATTATCAAAATCACATATAAGATATGTATTTCATCACACTGTTTTATCTCTCCCGTAAGTAATCCATGAAAAACACAGGCTGTTAAAATCCTTAATATCCAAAATCTCGATTAACTACATGGGTCAACGGCTCACCTCTCAGATATCTTTTTAAATTTTCCGCACAAATATCAGAGATGATATCCAACGTTACTGGGATATGGTAACCCCCGGCAATATGCGGGGTAATAAAAAGATTTGTAGTATTCCAAGCCCTATGGTCCGCAGGCAGCGGCTCCGGGACCGCGACATCAATAGCGGCTCCGGCTAATTCTCCTGTCTCCAGTGCATCACATAGTGCTTCGAGATCCACTGTATCGCCGCGTCCTACATTGATAAAAAATGCAGTTTTTTTCATAGCCGCAAATTGTTGGTGACCAATCATGCCCTTTGTATCCGCTGTACCTGGCAGCACACAGGCCACAAGATCAGCTCTACCGATACAATCCATCAAATGGTCCATTGTATACAGTTCATCAATCTCTTCAGGAACAGTGCCTTCATGCTTTTTTACACCGATCACATAACTACCCATTGCTTTCATTCTTTTGGCATAGGAAAGGCCGATTTTCCCCAGTCCGATCACCAATACTGTAGATTTGTAAGCAGCCACTGCCTTTCCTGCATCTTTCCAAATATGGTGCTGCTGGTTTTCTCTATATGCCAGAAGATTTTTCATCATCAAGAACGAATAGGCAACCATGTTTTCCGATACAGAAATATCATACGCCCCGGAAGCATTGGTCAGAATCTGGTCTTGCTTCATAACTCCCGGCACACAATAGGCATCTGCTCCTGCGCTATTTAACTGAAGCCATTTTAAATGTTCTGATTTTTGAACGATGCTAGCAGGAATATTTCCCATAATGGCCTCTGCTTGAAGCATTTCCTCTTCCGTAATGCCATTTCCTTGCATAAAAGACACTTCATATCCCTGTGCAGCCTGAACGATTTTTTCCAGCTGAGCCTCGTGAAAGGGAATTGTAATCAAAATTTTTTTCCTATTCGGCATTGGTCTGCCCTCCATATATTTTTTGTCGAAGCCGGAACATTCGGTTATCCGGCAATCGCTTCATCGTGGTCAGAAATCATATGTTTTCTTTTGCTTAAAATGCGGTTTACCACTACTGATCCAAGTGATACAAGGATCCCAGCACTCCCGCCAGTAAATAAATAGGATACGGAGTTTTACAAGCTCCAAAATAAAGGCTCACAATATCTCCCGGCAGAAAACCTACTATCCTTGTAATAAAGCAGGCAAAAAAAGTGTTTTCTGTCTGGAAGGCTGCGATTTGTCCGGCTTTCGGGTATTTTTCAAAAATTTCATCCGCGATATGTTTCCCGCTGAACCTGCCAAGCCAATAAGGGATTGTTATTGCGACAGCCAAGCCGGCGGTACTGACCAGAACTGCAAGGACAGGAGAAAATAAGATCCCGCTTGCAAGATATAAAATAGATAAAGGCAAAATAATCGTAAGGCTTTTTTATTGTTTTTACCTTACTTTTATTTTCTGTATCACGATGAATCTCATTCATAGCGTATATCAACCCCTATTACATGATTCCCTTTGCATAGCCCGATATGCAATCAGTACAACGCAGATATAGGCACAGGTTTTGGGAATCTTCTTCCCCCTTTTTACTTACATGGAATAAACCAGATTGATTATACCATGTTTACAAAATGTATTCTACATAAAAGGTGGTAAAACGCAACTTTGCCCCCAGAGGGCTTTCGCCCAATGGAGGCAATCCTACATTAATAATATGAGTCAAGGGACAAATGGACATAAAATACATACTTGCATGTATTTTTATTTCTATGGGGCCCGCCAAACATGAGCAAGTAGCCATTTTTCACAGAAAAATGAGCGGATTGCGAATGTTTTCGTCGATTTTGAGAGTGCGAAGCACGAAAAATCGACGTTAGGCTCATATGTCGGGCAACTCATAATATAGATGAGGCGCCAAATATCTGTTGAAAGATATTTGACGCCCTTGTCTTTTCTGTTAAAAATAGTAAACCAAATTGTTTTTCGTGGCAATATTTTTGAGGCACAGTGTTTTTGATTTTTGTTGTGCATCGTGCACAACCGTGCTATACTGTTCTAAGATTCCGCAGATTTTCAGAGCTTTGAGATGTTCTACAGTAATTTTATGCTGTATGTCTCGAAAGCTTCGGCAATGGAAGCAGAAAGGAAATAAGATGGCGATCTATTTGGATGAACTCTTTCAAGAGACGGGTGAAAAATACGAGCTACAGCTGATTGCCGGTAAAGACGGACTGCACCGGGAAGTGAATTGGGTCTATGTGGCTGAGGATCAGACAAACGCCAGTTTTTTGCGAACGGGCGAGCTGATCATATCCACCGGTGCCCTTTATGACCATTCCCAGAAGTGGCTTCTCCGTTTTATCCGCACCCTCCATGACCACCATACCTGCGGATTGATCTTAAATCTCGGCAAACATCTGTTTTTGCCTGATATTACAGATACGGTCAAGGAGTATTGTGACCAACATGATTTTCCACTGTTCACCATGCCCTGGCACATTCATATTTATGATATCACAAGAGATTATTACGACCGGATTTTCATAGACGCAAGAACAAAAGACAGCTTTGGATTCTATAAGCTGCTTTCAGAAATAGAGAATAAAACTGTTTTAGAACGTTTTGTCCGGCAAAAGCTGGGGCCGGTGCTCTCCTATGACGAAACCCACCATACACCCCTCTCTGACACCCTTTTCCTTTATCTAAAGTATTGGGGCAATGTCAAAGAGGTGGCTACAAAGAGTTACTGCCATAGAAACACTGTGGCCAACCGCATCCGTGTGCTGACAGAACAGCTTGGCTTTTGCCTCGATGATCCCACGGAGCGCTTTGAACTCATGGCGGCATTTATGGTTCGGGAATTTAATAGACTACAAAAAATGACATAAATCTCACTTTCTCCTGCCCCGTATTAAAATAAACATGGGGCTGGTCTGACTCAAAACGGAAGAACTGTTCTTTTTCCACTACATGGATGCCGTCCTCCAGACGGATGGAAAGGCTGCCTTCCAGCATGGCAATGTATTCTTTTGTGCGCTCGCCGTGGGAACCGCTTTCATAGACTCCGCCCGGCTCAATGTCGATTCGATAAATTTCCACCGTCCGGTTATCTGCAATGGGAAAGCAGGTCCACACATGGTACTGCCCTTCCACGTCTTTTGTGGGAGACAGTTTACTGATATCTACAAGGTAAGAATCCGCCTGAGGCGGTTGGGTCAGATCCTGCAGCTCGATCCGCAGTCCGCTGATGATTTTTCCCAGAACTCCTACGGACGGATTGGCATCTCCCTTCTCAATGGTGGAAAGCATGCTCTTGCTGACACCGGTCTGTTCCGCCACCACATCCAAGCTCATTCCCTTTGCTTTCCGGATCCTCTTCAAATTGATTGCAATATTGTGGGATAAATAATCCATTTTTTCCTCCTATCATACGGTGCTTCTTATCGTCCGGCTCTTCCTATCGGCTGGTACCCTTATCGTCCTGCGCCCCAGCTGCCAGAATGCTACTGCTCCGTCCGGCGACCCAGCTGCCAGAATGCTACTGCCCCGTCCGGCGACCCAGCTGCCAGAATGCCACTGCGCTGGCTGCCGCCACATTTAAAGAATCTACACCGTGGGACATGGGAATGCGCACAGTATAATCACTTGCCTCAATGGTAGCATCTGACAGCCCATCTCCTTCTGCCCCCAATATAATAGCCAGTTTTTCTTCTTTTGCAAGCTTCGGATCATCCAGTGAAAGAGAATCCTCGCGAAGTGCCATGGATACTGTCTGAAATCCATATTCTTTCAGGCAGACGATGCCCGGCTTTGCAGTATCTCCCTCAAGATACGTCCACGGGATCTGGAAAACCGTTCCCATACTGACTCTTATGGCACGGCGGTACAGCGGATTGCTGCAGTTTTCTGTGAGTAGGACTCCATCGATATCCAGCGCCGCAGCTGAGCGTATGATTGCCCCTACATTCGTAGGATTCATCACATTTTCCAGCACTGCGATCCTGCGGGCACCTTCACATATTTCTCCCACTGTGGGAAGCTTTTTCCGGCGCATGGCGCACAGCACGCCTCTGGTCAGCTGAAATCCAGTCAGCTGGGTCAATACGTCAAAATCTGCCGTATAGATGGGAATATCCTGACATCGCTCTACCACGCCTCTTGCTTCTCCCAAAATATGTTTCCGTTCCAGCAAAAGGGAGACCGGCGTATACCCCGCATCAAGAGCACGCTCCACTACCTTCGGGCTTTCCGCGATAAACAGCCCTTTTTCCGGCTCATGGCGGTTCAGAAGCTGCCCTTCTGTAAGCCGCGCATAGACGTCCAGCTCCGGTGCTGAAAAATCTTTTATCTCAATGATGTTTATCATAAATCTTTCCTCATCTCATTCTATTTTCAAAACCCTGTTATCTAAAAGAATTATAGTTTTCCCACTCCGGTGTGTCAAACATAAGTCATGCCATTTTACAAAAACCTGAGTCCTTCCTATTGCCCCCAACTCCACAAATGTGTATAGTGAACATATAAGATAATATTTGGAAAAAAAACACTAGAGAAGAAGCATTGGAGTAAATCATGGAAAAAAGAGTCACCGGAGAAAGAAATTCAAGAAATATTGCAAAATATATTAATACATTAGGCCGTTTCTGCGGAAAAAGAGATGTGGATGAACTGACCCAGAAATCCCTTTATCAAAAATACGGTTTTCATCAGGCCGATCTTATGGTGTTGTTCGGCGGCAGTATTTTATGCGGCGGAGACGTACTGGCACAGGCGATGGCGAATCAAGTTGCTAAAAAATATGTGATCGTCGGCGGTGCAGGCCATACCACAGAAACGCTACGCCAAAACATGCACGCCGCCTTTCCCGCTATGGACACTCAGGGGAAAACGGAGGCCGAAGTCTTTTCCGAATATCTAAAATACCGCTACCACTTATCCCCCGATCTTTTGGAATGCCGTTCAACCAACTGCGGCAATAACATCACAAATCTTTT
>JALFIB010000233.1 GCA_022776305.1 Lachnospiraceae bacterium | reverse complement strand
CCTTGTATTGCATTACTTCGCCTTTTCCCAGCCGGAAGCCACCCGTGCTTCCAGTTCTTCAAATGATGTAATGCCTCCCAGCGCATCGTAGGCTTCCACACAGGAGGCTCCTGCTGCTGTGGCCATACATACACTCTTTTCCAGACTATATCCACGAAGCACTGAGGTAAGGTATGCTGCGATACTCGTATCACCTGCTCCAGTCCCCGATTTTACACATCTGGGGACAAAACTCGGTTCAAAGCCTTCCATCCCTGCCCATTCATCCACATTTAATCCAAGGGATTTACAGAGAGGCTCCATCGTCACTTTATCAGCCGTCCTGTAATACATTCCCGGTGCTCCGCATTTGATGAGGATGCTTTTCGCTCCCCATGATAAAAGCTTGTCTGCCAAAGGCCTTATATCATGGTCTACTGTGACAACTTTTTCAATACTTCCTCCGTCCGCTTTCTTAAGCCACTCTTCATAAAGATCTCGATCCATCATATAGCCTAATTCTTCCAAACTTGGGACAAAAAAATCTACGTACGGAATGATTGATTTCAAAATGCTTTCCCAATCCAAACCACCGGCTTCTGAACCGGCATCAATGGCACTGAAGTCTACAGATGTAGCCACCCCTGCAGCTTTTGCCCTCTTGAATAATGAAATCAGCTCTGCACCGCCGTCCAGATACATCTTTCTCATTAGGTTCGGATAACCAAAATGCATCAAAGAAGCTTTTGACAGCGCCTCGTCACTGACATCACTGGAGCAAAACGTGTTATTCAATCCGGGTGAATGTAGAAACATCCTGTCAATTCCCGGAGGTGCGAGCACAACGGTATAAGAGCTCCACCCTTCATTAGAAACTACTATATCCTGATCCGCGTCATACTTTTTCATCACATCCCGGATCATTCCGCCGATCTCATCATTTCCGGTCTTCCCGATTAACATTACATCTGCGCCAAACAGCTTCATGGCAAGTCCTGTGTTGGCTACCGTACCACCAGTATTTACAACTGCTTCTTCTGTATTGATCGTCTTACCCGGAATCATTACGTCTGTCAATTTTCTAACTTTTCCTGCCGGAAAAACCGGAGTGATATCAATACAGATATGTCCGGCTACAATTGCCTTTTTTGTCATTTTTTTCCTCCTGATAAGATTATTACCTGATAACATTTTCTATTATCATAATACATTTTTCTCTTTCGGTAAAGGGAAATCTATCTTTTTAACAAAAATGCCGTCACAAGAATCGTGTCTTTTATAAAATAAACACTATCTTGTGGCGACATCACTTTTCTAACACAAGTCGTCTCTCTTAATTTTTCCCTGTGCTCCCAAATCCCCCTCGATCCGGGGCATCAAGGGCACTGCATTCTTCAAATTTTATCACCGGCTGATGCTCCATGATCCTGAATTGGCATATCCTGTCATTCTTGTGGATCACGGTATCCCGTACAGCAAGAACCGGCATACGCCACCAGTCATTGGGACCGGCATAGGTCTCATCGATCACGCCCATATGGTTGGTCTGGATAATACCAAAATTCTTAAAGCTTGAACTGCGCGGTACGATATGGGCCTCATATCCCTTGGGGAGCTGCATGGCAACACCAAGATGGATCAGTTTAAACTCTCCTTTTTTCAGCTCAACTTCCTCAGCGGCCCTTAAATCGATCCAATCTGACACTCCGTCGATATACTCCAGCCTTTTCACCTCATCATTTAAATACTGAATCCGTATCTTTTCCATTTCTTGTTCCTCCTTATTCGCAGTGAAGCACTACTTTTCCTGATGACAGTGATTCAGGAACATCGATCACACGCTGGTTGGCACTTCCCCTCCAGTACAGCTTCGTATCCCTTAGCTGCTTGACATACTCACCATCCACCAGAACATCAACATACTGAGCTATCTCTCTTGTCTTTACGTACTCCCACAGATAGCCGGTATACAGCCATATGGTTTTATTCGGAAATGTTTCCCTGATCTCCTTTGCCAAAGTCAGGATCTCTGGTTCATTGGACGGAAACAGAGGGTCTCCACCGCTGAATGTAATACCTGATACGTAAGATTTCCCAAGCTCCGTAAATAGCTCCTCTTTATCTGCAGGACCAAAAGGAATGCCTCCATCCGGATTCCAGGTCACAGGATTCTGGCACTCATCGCAGTGGTGCCCGCAGCCTGCCACCCACAGTACTACACGAAGCCCGTCCCCGTTTAACATATCGTCCTTTGTAATATTATGATAACGCATTTTAACTGCCCCCATACAACACCATGTATTTTTAAAGACCTGCAACTACAAGATTGTGTGCAGGTCTTTATAGTATCATCTTCAAGCAGTCACGTCAAGAGATAATAAGCATTGCATCTCCAAAGGAGAAAAACCTATATTTTTCTTTTACAGCCTCTTCATAAGCCGCCAACACGCGTTCCTTTCCCGCAAGGGCTGAAACCAGCATAAGCAGGGTAGATTCCGGAAGATGGAAATTGGTGATCAATCCATCCAGCAGCCGGAATTGATATCCTGGATAAATAAAAATGTCGGTCCATCCGCTGCAGGCTTTGATGTCACCGTCAAATCTGGCTGCTGCCGATTCAATGGTCCGGCAGCTTGTGGTACCCACACAGATCACACGGCCGCCTCGTGCTTTTGTGTTCTTTATGATAGAAGCTGCTTCTTCCGTAACTTCATAAAACTCTGAGTGCATATGGTGCTGGGTCACATCTTCCACCTTTACAGGACGGAAGGTTCCAAGACCAACGTGGAGTGTCACCTCCGCGATCTCAACACCTTTTTCTTTCACTTTTTCCAGAAGCTGCGGGGTAAAATGCAGACCGGCGGTTGGCGCAGCTGCAGACCCCTCATACTTTGCATACACCGTCTGGTAACGGTTCTTGTCCTTCAGCTCATGGGTAATATAAGGAGGAAGGGGCATCTGCCCAAGCTGGTCGAGGATCTCTTCAAATACACCCTCATAAGTGAACTGAATCAGGCGGTTTCCTTCCTCCACGATCTCTAGTACCTCACCTACAAGCAATCCATCGCCAAATATGATCTTTGTACCCGGCTTCGCCTTCTTTCCGGGTTTCACCAGAGTCTCCCAGACGTTATTCTCTTTTCTCTTCAGAAGAAGGATCTCGATCATAGCTCCTGTGCCTTCCCGCACACCATAAAGCCTTGCAGGGATAACCTTTGTATTATTCAGTACAAGGCAGTCTCCTTCCCGCAGATATTCCAAAATATCATAAAAATGCTTATGTTCGATACTTCCCGTCTCTTTTCCCAATACAAGAAGCCTGGAGGAAGAACGGTCCTCCAGAGGATCCTGTGCGATCAATTCCTGCGGAAGATCAAAATAAAAATCAGATGTCTTCATAATATACTTTATCCTGCTCCTTTATGATCCATTGGCCTTGTTCCAAATCCACAATGGTCACGGCGCAATTTTTCGGGACGCCGGTCTCCCAGAAGCCCTTCAGTGGTGTCTTCTTAATAGCCGCGAGAAGTCCTCTGGATGCAGCACCGTGGGTAGAAACAAGAATCGTTTTTCCCATCCATTCCTGTTTTCCTTTTAGATCCTTCAAAAACTCTGCTGTTCGCTCACAGAGGGCTATAATCGAT
>JALFIB010000197.1 GCA_022776305.1 Lachnospiraceae bacterium | reverse complement strand
CCCGACTACCCGGATTACGGCATTGATTTTCTGCTGGACTTTCGCCCATATTTTGAAAAAATGGAAGAATTGAAAAGCAGATATGGAAACCGCATCTGGATCGGAGCAGGGATGGAATTCGGCATTATGCCCCATCTTCCTTCCCTGCTTGAAGAGCTTCAAAATACATACTCCTTTGATTTTATCATAGCATCCATGCATTTCGTAGACGGGAAGGATCCATATTATCCGGATTTTTTTGAAGGACGGAGCGAACGTGAGAGCTATGAGCGCTACTTTTCCTACCAATATGAGACGCTGAAAAAGTTTTCCCCAGCCTCCTATGATACTTTAGGACACATGGATTTTGTGGTCCGCTACGGTCCCAACAAGAACAAGTTTTATTCCTACGAAGCATACGCCGAATATCTGGATCCCATCCTGAAGCACTTGATTGAAAACGGAAAATGTCTGGAAGTCAATACCGGGGGATTCAAATACGGCCTTGGTGAGCCGAACCCCTGCGTGGGTATCCTAAAACGATACCGTCAGCTGGGCGGTGAACTGATCACCATCGGCTCCGATGCCCATGAGCCACGATATCTTGGTTATGATTTTTTCAGGGCTGCCGCTCTTCTTACAGACCTTGGATTTCGGTATTATACCGTTTTCCAGCAGCGTCGGCCAAAGCAGATCCCCCTATACTAAACTCTGCAAATAGGGATATCCTTCTGATGCCGGCTCCGCTGAAGAGGCAATCTCTCCGGGCCGGCTCCGCTGAAAAATATTTCAGCCGCCAAGGGCACGTCCCAATGCGCTATAGCCAAGAAATGCATCGTTGATATGGTACTGGGTGGTACGGGGATCTGCCGCCCAGCCTGCAGTCACAAGGATGTATTCCCTGCCCTGTATCTCTGCCATGCTGGCCAAGCAGTGTCCGGCCTCATCGGTATACCCCGTTTTTCCGCCTTTGATCTCCCCTCCGATCACCGTGGGGGATTCCATGTTTTTAAACATGCTGCTTGAAAAAGTAAAGCCATCCGGATGCACTTCACTGGCACCTACCGTATAAGTCTGGGTGGTAAAAACTTTGTGGAATGTTTTATTCTTTAGTGCACTGCACAAGATCAATCCTATCTCTTCTACCGTAGAATACTGGTTGTCATCATGCAGCCCGGTACAATTTGTAAAATGAGTCTGCTCTAAGCCAAGCTCCGCTGCTTTTTCATTCATTTTCCCCACAAACGCTTCTTCGGAACCGGCAGCTTGAATTGCCAGCTGCATACAGCACTCTGCGCCGGAAGGAAGGATGGCTCCGTAAAGCAGGTCGCGCACCACTGCCTCCTCACCCGGTTCAAATCCCGCCCGGGAGGCATCACGTTCATATAGGGAATCATAAAAATCATAGGACATCGTAATTTTTTCATCCAGGTTTTTGATAGAGTCGATGGCAGTGAGCACTGTCATGATTTTTACCATGGATGCAGGAAATATCTTTTCCGTACTTTTTTTCGATGCCAGAACAGTACCTGTTTTTCCATCCAGAAGTACCGCATAAGGACTGTCCAACATCTCTAAATCCACAGAAACCTCC
The DNA here is from genome assembly GCA_022776305.1 of Lachnospiraceae bacterium. Classification (GTDB taxonomy): domain Bacteria; phylum Bacillota; class Clostridia; order Lachnospirales; family Lachnospiraceae; genus Choladousia. The sequence goes on along the minus strand of JALFIB010000197.1, from coordinate 11,811 downwards.
GGAGCATTACCGGCACTTTTTTTGTATAAAAATAGTGTGCCTGCCCCGCAGGCGATCACCAAAAGAAGGAACACGATCATACATAGGTAAAACACGCGTTTGCTTCTCCTGCGCCTGTATGGACGGCGTTTACCGGTGCCGCTTCCTCTTTGTCCTGCGCGACCGTATCTGCGGTTTCCATTTTTATCCCCATACCGGCTACTGGAATTTCTATTCACATACCGGCTACCGGAATTTCTATCTGCATACCGGCTGCTGGAATTTCCTTCTGCATATCTGCTGCTTCCGTTCATATCCTTTCTCCCTGCATCTTATTTATCAATCCACGTATTTACATCACGACAAAAACAACCTTTGTCTCTTGATGGACCATCTATTCCATCTATTATATAAGAACAAAGGTTGCTTTTGTATCTTTTCTTCTTATTATTTTCTTAATAATCTCATCCCAGGATGGTTCCGCCGCCCAAAACGTAATCCCCGTCATAAAATACCACAGCCTGACCCGGGGTCACTGCGCGTACCGGCTCCTCAAAAACCACCTCTGCCTCATCAGCTCCGGTTTTCCGCACCACGGCCTTAGCCCCCTGATGGTTGTAGCGGATCTTTGCTACCACGGGCGTGTCTTCATAGATGTCTTCAACACTCATAAAATTCAAGTTGGAACATCTTAGCCTGTCCGTAAAAACATCCTGATTATCTCCGATTACTACTTCATTGGTTTCCGGACGTATCTCTACCACAAAAACCGGTTTTCCCATGGAAAGGTTCAAGCCTTTCCTCTGCCCCACTGTATAATGAGTGATTCCTTTATGGCGGCCGATCACCTTTCCGTCAGTGGTCACGAAATTTCCCTCCGGCACCACGTGTCCGCTGTTTTCACTGATAAAACGGGCATAATCCTGATCCGGTACGAAACAGATCTCCATGCTATCCGGTTTATGTGCCACCGGAAGTCCGATCTCCTCTGCGATCTGGCGGATCCTTCCTTTTTCATAATCCCCCACCGGCATCAAGGTATGGGACAGCTGGTCCTGCGTCAGGTTGTACAGCGCATACGTCTGGTCTTTGGCAGCTGTGGCAGACCGCTGGATGGCAAAACGGCCATTTGGAAGCTTTGCGATACGTGCATAATGCCCCGTCGCAATATAATCCGCACCGATCTGCAAACTTCTTTGAAGAAGTGATTCCCACTTGACGTAACGGTTGCACGCAATACAGGGGTTCGGTGTCCTGCCGGCCAGATATTCATCCATGAAATACTGGATCACCTTTTCCTGAAATTCGTCACGGAAATTCATCACATAATGGGGAATCCCAATCCTGCTGGCCACTCTGGCAGCATCCTCCACTGCGCTCTGCCCGCAGCATCCGCCGTTTGCGCTCACGGTATCATCATCCTCTTTTTGCCAGATCTGCATGGTAACACCCACCACATCATACCCGGCTTCCTTCAGCAGGTAAGCGGCAACGGAAGAATCCACACCGCCGGACATCCCCACAACTACTCTTTCTTTCGCCATATTTTAGTATGCCTCTTCTTCCTCTTCCTCACCCTCGTGGATATCAGACTTCGGTTTTGCAAGGCCTTCAATCTTGATTCCATGCTTCTCTGCATAATCCCAAAGAGCTGCATGGATCGCTTCTTCTGCAAGCAGGGAACAGTGTACCTTTACAGGCGGAAGTCCATCCAGCGCTTCCATAACTGCTTTATTTGTAACCTGAAGAGCCTCCTGAATCGTCTTGCCTTTTACAAGCTCCGTTGCCATGCTGCTGGTTGCCACAGCTGCACCGCAGCCAAAAGTCTTGAATTTGCAGTCCTGAATGATGCCATTGTCATCAATGTCAAGATACATACGCATGATATCGCCGCATTTTGCATTACCCACTGTACCTACACCACTTGCATTTTCTATTTCTCCTACATTTCTCGGATGCTGGAAATGGTCCATTACTTTTTCTGAATACATAGCTTTTTCCTCCATTTTTCCTTTTGCAGTTTATACTGTTATCTTACTACTTTCTTTCTGATTTTTTCACAAAATCCTCATACAGCGGAGACATGCTGCGAAGGCGCTCAACGATCGCTTTCGTCTTTTCCACTGTAAAATCAATATCTTCTTTCGTCGTATCTGCTCCCAGTGTCAATCTCAGGGATCCGTGTGCGATCTCGTGAGGCAGTCCGATGGCCATCAAAACATGGGACGGATCAAGAGATCCGGAAGTACATGCAGAACCGCTGGAACCGCAGATACCTTCCATGTCAAGCATGATCAGCAGGGATTCTCCCTCTATAAACTGGAAACTGAAATTCGCATTGTTGGGAAGACGTTTTGTGCGATGGCCGTTCAGCCGTGAATAAGGGATCTCCTTTAACATCCTATCGATCAGGTAATCCCTCAGCTCAATCTCTTTTTTGGTCCTCTCTTCCATGGTAGACACTGCCTCAAGTGCTGCCTGACCGTATCCCACGATACCCGGGACATTTTCTGTACCGGCACGGCGCTTGCGCTCCTGTGCTCCACCGTGTACAAATGAGCGGATCTTTACGCCTTTGCGGATATATAAAAAGCCGATGCCTTTCGGGCCGCAGATCTTATGTCCGCTTGAGCTTAACATATCGATGTTTAATTCATTCACCTTGATCGGGACCTGTCCATAAGCCTGAACGGCATCTGTATGGAAAAGGATACCATGCTTTTTCGCAATCTCCCCGATCTCTTTGATTGGCTGGATGGTTCCGATCTCATTGTTTGCAAACATAACAGAGATCAAAATAGTATCCGGACGGATGGCTTTTTCCAGCTGGTCAAGCTTGATCACACCATTTTCATCCACATCAATATAAGAAATATCATAACCACGTTTTTCCAGATACTCACAGGTATGGAGGATCGCATGGTGCTCGATCTTTGATGTGATGATATGTTTTCCTTTGGATGCGTAAGCTTCAGCCGTAGCTTTCAGTGCCCAGTTGTCAGACTCGGATCCGCCTGCCGTAAAATAGATCTCTTCCGGCAAAGCTCCCAGTGTATTTGCAATAATCTCACGGCTTGCTGTGATAGCTTCCTTGCTTTTTGCTCCAATGCTGTAGATACTGGAAGCATTTCCGTAATATTCTGAAAAATACGGAAGCATTTTCTCCAGCACCGTAGGTGAAGTTTTTGTAGTTGCTGCATTGTCGAGATAAATTAATCTATCCATGTTTTATTCTCCTTCTATCCAGGCAAGTCAACCCAGACAGCTTTTGCTGCTGTAATCGACCGGCGTGGTCATATTATTTTTCTGTGCTTTCTTACTCTCTTCCACAAGCTGGCTCAGCATCATCTCATCGACTGTTTTCGCAATGCTCTCATTGATCCTCTGCCATACGTACTTGGTCACGCACAAGTCCGCCCCCTGACAGCCTTCATCCGTATGTGCTGAGCACTCCACCGCTTCAAGGTTCCCTTCCAAAGCCCGCAGTACGTCTCCTACGGAAATGGTATCTGAGGGTTTTGCCAGACGGTATCCGCCCTGTGCACCTCGTATGCTGAGCACCAGCCCCGCTTTGCGCAGCTTTGCAAACAGCTGTTCTAAATAACTCTCAGAAATACTCTGCCGCTGGGAAATACTGCTTATGGAGACAGCCTCTTCCCCGCTAAATTGTGCAAGGTCGATCATCGCCCTAAGGCCATATTTTCCTTTCGTTGATAATTTCATATTCCCCTCCTTTGTAAGGAATGGATTTATGTTTTTTCATTTCCGAGCATTTTACTCGGATTTCGTGTAAAGGATACCACCAGATGTATATTCTGTCAAGAGGTATCTTGGATTTTGTACTACCTCGCTCTATATTTTGCATATATTGAATAAATACTTTCTCAGGTGCTCTTATGGATCAGCGACATTATCTTTTAAAAGGCACTTTTTTATTGACCGGCACAGGGCTGCTCACCAGAACAGCAGGGTTCTTCTATAAAATATTCCTCTCACGCACGATCGGTGCAGCCGAGATTGGCCGTTTCCAGCTTACGATCCCCATTTTTTCCTTCTGTATGGCCCTCGCCTGCGGCGGTATCCAGATTGCCGTCTCACGCTTTACAGCAGAATATTACGCAAAAAAAGAACAGCAGGCCGCTATGCGCATGCTCCTTTCTTCTCTTTTCCTTGCTGTAACCTTAGCCCTATGCTGCTGCGGCCTTTTGTTAGCAGCTTCATACCGGGTTGCTTCTTCCGTTTTGCTGGAACCATCCTGTGCAGGGCTGCTTAAACTCATTGCTGTCTCTTTGCCTTTTTCCGCCATTCATGGCTGCATCAACGGCTATTTTATCGGCCAGAAAAATATAGGTGATTCCGCCGCAGCCCAATTTGCCGAGCAGTTCCTGCGCATTTTTTCTGTCCTGGCTTTTTATTTTATCTTCTCAGAAAAAGGAAAAAAACTAGACGCTTCTGCCATGGCTCTGGGGCATATCGCCGGCGAGCTTGCCTCTTCTTTATTTTGTCTGCGGCAAATATTTTTCGGAAAGCACTCCGTTTTTGCATCTGATGTTGGCAAAAAAGATTCCACTGTATCCCCCCAAATGCCAATTACACTGCAAAAACATCTCAGGGAAACTGCTGCAGGAATGAAAAAAATGAGTTCCCATATACGTTCTGACCTGCAAAAAACAGTTTCCATGGCCCTACCCTTAAGCCTGAACCGGATGCTGATCTGCGTCCTTCAAAGTATCGAAGCTGCCCTCCTTCCCCAGATGCTCTGCCGATTTGGAATGGACAACACAAAAGCATTAGCCGTATATGGCACATTAACAGGAATGGCCCTGCCTTTGATCATGTTTCCCGGCGCCATTACCAATTCCCTTGGAACCCTGCTCCTTCCCGCAATCTCAGAAGCCAAAGTCCTGAAAGAAGAAAAATCCATCGCCCACACCACAAACACCAGCTTTTCTGGCAGCCTTTTGCTGGGTTTCTTTTTCCTGTCCGCCTTTCTCCTATTCGGACGCAGTGCAGGTACACTGCTTTTCGGCAACAGCCTTGCTGGGGAGTTTACCCAGAAGCTGGCTCTCCTTTGCCCTTTTTTATACGTAAACATTACATTGACCAGCATTCTCCACGGTCTTGGGAAAACCATCCTCACCTCCATCTGGAGTGTTGTTTCATTCCTGATCCGCCTTTTTTTCATTATCCGCTTTGTGCCTATTATGGGGATTGACGGTTATTTTTTCGGAATGGTATGCAGCCAGGGTCTTATCACTGCCTGTGCTCTTTTCACCTTGAAAAAAAATTCTGTTTTTCCTGATACACTCTCAGATACCCTCCTGAAATCAGGTTCCGTATGTATACTCAGCAGTATTTCTGTCCTTACACTGCAGTATATATTACCATATTTCCAGAAAGCGGCCTGGATTCCATTTCTGGCCTCTGCCTTGTTTTACTCCGCCTTTTTCCTGCTTTTTTCCTTTATTCTGCTGCTGGATAAAAAGGCGCGCAGTTTCATTTTGCGAAAATTCACCATAAAAATCCCCGGCTGAATATACAGCCGGGAACCTTTCACCGTAATTTCTGTGTCAAAATTGTTTTTTCTTCATCTTCATCATCCCTGTGTCAGGATTGATTTTACGTGTTCGATCTCTTCTCTCGTTGCAGCAGCTGCCGGAACGTAATACTGCTTGCTTCTTGCGATCTGGTAGATCTCCTCCTGAGACTGTTCGCACTGGTTCCTGAACTGTTTTAATGTCTGTTTCAGCTGCATGTTTTCTGTCTGTGAGATCATTTCACCGTAACGGACCAACTCACCGTTAATCCCTGTCAGAGTATCTGATACCATTGTTTTTTCGTCCATCTTCGTCACCTCCTGTTAGCTCCCTGCTTACTGCAGGAACTGCATCAGCTGCTGCTTACATTCCATTGCCGACTGTGCAGACTTCTGGAAAAACTGCTTTACACCCGGGTCTGTTGCCTGCTGAGCATAGGCCTGCATTTTACAATGAGTAGTTGAGTAGCCTCCGATCAAATGGCGGAGATTCTGAAGATCCAATTCTGAAATTTGATTCATAAAAAATCCCTCCTTCCGGATACTGAGTTACCATCTCAGTATACCCGGAAAGGAAGGATACTATTCTTACAGCCAATTATATAATTCTGCGTATTTTCTTGCTGAGTTGTTCCAGGAGTAATCTGCTGCCATAGCCCGGTCGATCAATTTATTCCACTCACGCTTTTTATTGTAATACGTGTACATCGCATATTGAAGCGTATGGTACATCTCATGGGCATTATAATTTGCAAAGCTGAATCCGGTACCGGTGCTCTCGTATTCATTGTACGGAATGACCGTATCCTTCAATCCGCCTGTCTCACGAACGATCGGAATCGTACCGTAACGCAGGCTGATCAGCTGTGACAGTCCGCATGGTTCAAACAAGGACGGCATCAAAAATGCATCGCAAGCTGCATATACCCTATGGGAAAGAGGTTCAGAATAAAAAATATTCGCTGAAACCTTCCCCTGATACTTCCATGCAAAATGGCGGAACATGTTTTCGTATTTTTCTTCACCGGTGCCAAGGGCCACGATCTGGATGTCATTCTGGCAGATCTCATCCATCATATGGGCGATCAGGTCAAAGCCTTTTTGGCCTGTCAGTCTGGAAACAATACCTACCATAAAAGTAGAATCATTCTGGGTCAAGCCAAGTTCACGCTGGAGCGCCCTCTTGTTCTTGATCTTTTCCTTGCGGAAATTCCTACTGTTGTAATGATTTGGGATAGTAGGATCCGTTTCCGGATTAAATACATCGTAATCAATTCCGTTTACGATTCCTCTCAGGCTGTTGGCACGTGCCCGCATCAGTCCATCCAGACCTTCCCCGTAAAATGGCATCTTGATCTCTTCCGCATACGTCTCACTCACCGTGGTGATAGCATCCGCATACACAATACCACCCTTTAAGTAGTTGGCATCACCGTATGCTTCCAATTTGTCCGGGGTAAAATAATAAGCCGGAAGACCTGTAATATCACGGACTGTCTTCACGTCCCAAACGCCTTGGAACTTAAGGTTGTGGATAGTAATAATGGATTTCATGTCACGGAAGAATTCACCCTCATGGAACTTGTCCTTCAAGAGCACCGGGATCAACCCTGTCTGCCAGTCATGGCAATGGACGATATCCGGCTGAAAACCAATCAATGGCAGTGCTGACAGTGCCGCTTTTGAAAAGAAGGCAAACTTCTCAATGTCCTGATAAATATTTCCGTAGGGCTTAGCCCCGGAAAAATAGTATTCATTGTCGATAAAATAAAACTGTATCCCATCGTACTTCATCTCGAGTACGCCGACATACTGGGAGCGCCATGCAAGATCCATGTAAAAGTGTGTTACATAGTTCATCTTGCTCTTCCACTCTTCACTCATGCACATATATTTCGGGAGAATCACACGGACGTCAAATTCTTCCTTATTGAAACATTTCGGAAGAGAACCAACTACATCTGCAAGGCCGCCGGTCTTGATAAAGGGCACTGCCTCAGATGCGACATAAAGTATTCTTTTCATATACGAACCTCCGCTCAATCGAGTTTGGTAAAATTATACCTCATTTTTTTCGTAATGAAAAGGCTTTGTTCTCACAATTTTCCAATTATATTATTTTTGTATACGTATTATACTTTATTTTTATATTCTAATCGAATCTTATCCGCAATCAGCGCAATAAATTCCGAATTTGTAGGTTTTCCTTTTCCATTATTTACCGTGTATCCGAACAGTTCATCAATGGTATCCATCTTGCCTCTGCTCCAAGCCACTTCAATGGCATGGCGTATGGCTCTTTCCACCCGGCTTGGCGTTGTCTGGTGGCGTTTTGCAATGGTGGGATACAAGATTTTTGTGATGGAATTCAGCATTTCCATATCGCCCACCGACATAATGATCGCATCCCTTAAATACTGGTATCCCTTAATATGCGCCGGAACACCCACTTCATGTATGATATTTGTTACATCTGTTTCCAGATTACGCTCCATGTATGCTTTCTGGCTCTCATAAGCATTTACTTTTTTTGCTTTTGAAGACGCTCGCAGCTGTCTGGTTTTTACTCTCTTGATCCTGTTTACCACGGTCTCATTGTCAAAAGGTTTTAATATATAATAATCTGCCCCCAATTCGAAGGCATCCTCTGTCATTTTTTCCTGACTGACTGCAGATATTACGATAAACGCAGGTTTTTTTATATCCGGTGTGTGGTTGACACGGTCCATAACCGTCAGTCCGTCTAATTTCGGCATAATGATGTCAAGCAATACAACATCCGGCTTTTTTTCCTTGATGATCTCAAGCAACTCCTCCCCGTTTCCTGCCTTTCCTACTACCTCCAGTTCCTCATCACTGCTCACTATGTGATCCAGCAGCTGAACCATTCTCTCATTATCATCAGCAATCGCAATATTCAACTTTTCCATCGTATACTCCTCCCCTGATATGATTTTCTGTTGTTGCACCGCTGCATTTTTCGAAGGCCCTTACCAAAAATTGTCATGTACAAAAACTACTTGTATTATATAACAACCGCCCGCGATGGCAAGGAAATCTTATCTTCCAAAATCGACAGATATCTGCTCCATTTTCGCCGCAAGGCATCCTTCTTGTCTTAAACAGTAACGTATGAAAGGAAATTTTGTGATGAAAAATAGAGAATTTTGTTGAAAAAAATCGAAATTTTATGTTCTCGTTTGCTGTCGTTTATGATATTCTTTACAAGAAAAGGAGGATTGCGTATGAATCGTGTAGAAAAAGCTTTAGAAAACCATAAAAAAGGATATAACTGTAGTCAGGCCGTTGCCTGTGCATTTTGTGACAAAACATCTTTTTGCGAAGCTGACCTGTTCCGTATCATGGAAGGCTTTGGACTTGGAGGAGGGGACATGCAGGGAACCTGCGGTGCAGTAGCCGGTGCAGCCGCCATTGCAAGTTTGCTCACCAGCACCGGAAACATTCAGGCACCGGATTCCAAGCAAAAAACGTACCAGACCACAAAATCTCTGGCCGGAAAATTCCGCGAAAAAAATGGTTCTACCATCTGTAAGGAATTAAAAGGTGCAGAGACCGGAAAAGTACTCCGCTCCTGTGACGGATGCATTGAAGATGCAGCAAGGCTGGTCTGTGATCTGATCGGGGAAGAAGTATAAAGTCAAATCCAAGCTACCATACAGTCCAAAAATAATACGCGGTGAATGCGCTCTACCATCTACCGCGTATTATTTCTATCTTATCTCGTTTGCTGAAATACTTATGAAACCTCTGCAAATTCCATACGGAGTGTATCTTCCATCACATCCAGCGGCGCTTCCTGACCTGTCCACAAAGTAAAATTAAGTGCTCCCTGACAAGCCAGCATTCCAAGTCCGTTTACAGTCTTTGCCCCACGGCCAGCAGCTTCTTTTAAAAACAGCGTATCTGCCGGGTTGAAAACCACATCTGATACAACCATGGTGTCTCGAATCGTATCGTAATCAATATCAGGCTTTTTATCGGAATCCGGGTGAAGCCCGATACAAGTAGCATTGATCAGGATATCTGTGTCAGCCGGAATCTTCTGTCCTGCTGACAGTTCCTGGGCCTGCGCTTTCGTCTTCGTATGTTTCGCAAGGACATCCGCAAGTTCCTGTGCACGGGCAAGAGTACGGTTCATCACAGTCACCTGTGCTGCGCCTGCGAGGGCACATTCCACGGCAATCGCTTTTGCTGCACCGCCGGCGCCTAAGATCACGATCTTCTTTCCTTCCAATGTGACATCATTGTTTTTTAATGCCTGTACAAACCCTTTTCCGTCTGTATTTTCTCCAAACAGTTTTCCATCCTTTACTACGATGGTATTCACTGCCCCGATGATCGATGCTGCCTCTGAGAGCTCATCCAGATAGGGCAATACCGTGATTTTGTGAGGCATAGTCAGATTCATGCCCTTCATATGGAAGGCATGGATGGCTTTCATCGCATCATCAAAATCTTCTTTCGTAACCTTTAATGTCAAATAGCGGTAATTCAGACCACAAGCCGCAAAAGCAGCTTCTTCCATTACACCGGTAGGGTTCCCGTCAACCGGGTCGCCGAATACTCCCACCAGCTCTGCACGGTAATTTTTTCCCATTTTATCTCCTTTCACAGCAGCAAGGTATGGCATAACAGATCCTCCTGATGCCTTTTACTAAGATGCTTTCACTATCCCAAAACTACATCCAGCACCATCATCAGCGAAAAACCCACAGCAAAAAACACAGTGCCGATGTTCGAATGCTCCCCCTCAGACATCTCCGGAATCAGTTCCTCCACAACGACGTACAGCATAGCCCCTGCTGCAAAGCTGAGCAGGTACGGCAAGACTGGCACCACCAAATTGGCAAGCATAATCGTGAGGACCGCACCGATAGGCTCTACGATACCGGAAAGGGCACCATACTCGAAGGCTTTGGAGCGGCTCATCCCATTGCTCTTTAATGGCATGGAGATAATGGCACCTTCCGGAAGGTTCTGCAAAGCAATACCGAGGGATAATGCTAAGGCCCCGGCAGCTGAGATCCCCTCACTGCCTGTCAGCCAGCCTGCCGCCACCACACCCACAGCCATTCCTTCCGGGAGGTTGTGCAGTGTAACCGCCAAAACCATCATAGTGGATCTGCCCAGATTGCTTTTCGCACCCTCCGGGGATTCACTGTTTAAATGAAGATGCGGAATAATATGGTCAAGGAGAAGCAGAAATAAAAATCCTCCCCATACGCCTACAAAGGCAGGAAGAAAGGAGAACTTCCCCATATGCCCGGACTGCTCCATCGCCGGAATGATCAGGCTCCATACGGAAGCGGCTACCATAACACCTGCGGCGAATCCCGTCAGTGCCCTTTGCAGCTGGCGGTTCATCTCCCCTTTTAAAAAAAACACACAAGCTGAACCTATTACTGTCCCTAAAAAGGGAAGCAAGATTGCACTTAATGCTTCTTCCATCCTCTATTGACCTCCTGTCAGACTTTCAGAATGCCCCTGTTTAATAGTTTTCCTGACGAACTTCAAAGAAGCTCTGGGGATGATTACATACCGGGCATACTTCCGGTGCTTTCACTCCCATAACTAAATGTCCACAGTTGCGGCACTCCCACATTGTAACACCGCTCTTTTCAAATACCTGTGCCGTCTCTACATTGTGAAGCAGTGCACGGTAACGCTCTTCATGTGCTTTCTCGATGGCAGCTACGCCGCGGAACTGGTTTGCCAGATCGTGGAATCCTTCTTCATCCGCTTCTTTTGCCATACGGTCATACATATCTGTCCACTCAAAGTTTTCGCCTTCTGCTGCGTGAAGGAGGTTTTCTGCTGTATCTCCCAGCTCTCCTAACGCTTTAAACCAAAGCTTTGCGTGTTCTTTTTCATTTTCAGCAGTCTTCAGGAACAACGCTGCGATCTGCTCATAACCTGCCTTTTTTGCTACAGAGGCAAAGTATGTATATTTATTGCGCGCCTGTGATTCTCCTGCAAAAGCCTCCCTCAAATTCTTTTCAGTTTTTGTTCCGGCATATGGATTTTTTGCCGTTTTATTCTGTTCTCCCATTTTAAAATCCTCCTTTTCTAAATAATCTTTTTCCAGACTGCAATGGCAAGGAAGTTACTCCTTGCCACCTTATGCATCAATCTTCTTTATTATATATCATTTCCAACATTTTGTAATCAATTTTTTGCCAGAATATAAGATTACTTCCTTCGTTATGGCCGTTTCTCCCTGCCGTCAGTCTGTGGGACACTCTAAATATGTCCGGATCACTTCCACTGTATTTTCA
>JALFIB010000182.1 GCA_022776305.1 Lachnospiraceae bacterium | reverse complement strand
ATATTCGTCATGCTTGCATGTAAGAAGATGCTTATCTTATTCCTAAGGTGGCTCGAATAGAGTCACCACCTCAGATATGAGCAAAATTAGTTGCGTAGTAACGGGAAAGCACGACTTGTCGTGCAGTTTTGCGAATGTATGAGGAGAGGTTCTGAATAATTACTTACAATTTATGTAAAACTGCTACGTAGCCCATATTTTATTCTATTTTCATACTTTCACATTTTTACTCTCCCCACTGCCGCCGCATATACTGCACATTCATACCCCGGCTCCGCCGACGGCCCGGGCAGAAAGCCCAGCAGTTCATCCAGCAGGTCCTGATCATAGGCACCCACAGCGCACACGCCTAATCCGATGTTTTCCGCTGCCAGATAAAGATTCTCACACGTATGTCCGGCATCCAGCAGAATATATTTCGCCGCTTTCAGTCCATATCGCCATTCGCAGCGGTAAGGGATGGCGCTCCATACAAAAAGCACCGGTGCTATCGCAGCAAATGTCTGGCTGCAGAGCGCATGTTTTAAGTCTTCTTGCAAAGAAGCTTTGTCACTATATCTATCGCAATCCAATTTTTCCAGTAAATGCAGGTCCGGCCGGTAATGGTACAAGCCCGGCTCTATCTCTTCCACATGATTTATAAACAAGTAAGTTTCCAGCGGATGGCGGGATCCTGCAGATGGCACATTGCGAAATGTAATCTCCACTTCTGTCTGTACGGTATTCCTGATCCCTTGCGTTGCCCAGAGCAAATAAGAGAGTTCCAGTAATTTTACCGGTTCTTTTGCAAATGCACGCCTACTTTTTCTCCCGGCGATACAGCTGCTAAAGTCACCATTCATTTTTAACACGGAAAAGTCTTCCGGAAGAAATACCTGAGCTTCGGAATTGTTTATCCATGATCTGTTTTCTTGAACCCCAAAACTGTTTATCCCTGATCTGTTTTCTTGTACCCCGGTACAATACTTCTTTACCGGCGCCGGTCCGGGGATTTTCTGCTCCTGATCTGTCTTTTCTGCACCCACATCAACACCTGAGTATCCCTTCAGCAATTCTCTATTTTTCATTATCTGCTGCCGTGTTTTGTCGTTCATAAGTTCACCTTTCTGCACCCGCACCTGCTTTTTGGACTTCCGGAACATAAACTGATGTTCCTAATAAGAAACAACTTTATTACAGTATATAATATCCCTCCATCCTATACAAGACTATCACCTGATAATCGGTGATCGACAATAATATGATCCGAATATCTCACCCAGATCATCACAGGAAAAAGAGGCTGTCAGTTTTGTTTGATTGTTCCTCATAATATCTTTTTTTCTACTTTTATATTTGTTTTAAGAAATATTTTTTTCTTATTTCTACTTATAAAATTCTTTTTAAGTGGTTTTATAAGTAAAACGAAAAGGCAGATGATCACTTCACCTGCCTCTCGCTATTTTTCTTATTTTACCTATTCTTTTTAAGTCTATGTCTTACGCCTACTCGTCGCCCATCGGCATCTCGAATTCGTCTGATATGACGACATCTTCTGTCTCGTCTTCTACGGTAGGTGTCGGGATGAATTCATCCATGTAGACATCCTCGGATGCACCGCTTAAGAGTGCCGGAAGGTTCAGGATGATTCCGTCCATGTTGTAGGGCAGTTTCAGTGAGACTGCGCTGCCCACTTTCTTTCCGTCTTTTTCCGGGGTGATGTGAAGGACCATCTTAAAGTTCTGGCCCATAGTGGATACCATGCCGCGCTCGCCGCTTTTCAGCTTTGCTACGGACACATCATCCACAAACACCTCGATCTGGTAGTAAGATTTATATTCCGATCCGTCAGCCGTAAGATCCTTATTATCGAAATATACCGTATGGCCACGGCCAATGATAAACATTGTCACTGCAACGGCAATGAGGACAGCGACGGCAATGATGCGGATCAGGAGTGTTTTCTTTGATTTCATTTGTTCTCCTCCTCCAACTGTGCCTGTTTCAGCTGATTGCTCTCCATGCTCTTTGCCTTGCGTTTGTTTGTCTCGTACATAACCAGTGCCACCGTGATAACCGCATAGGATACGAATACACGGAAGTATTCACCGATCATGGAGTCACCTGTGATGGCTGCACCGGCTTTCGGTGCCACGATGAACATCAGGTGGAATAAGATAACGCCGAGGAATACGTTTCCGATGGAAGCTTTGTCTACGGAAGCGCCGCCCACCAGCAATGCTGCGATACAGAACATACCAATCTGAGAGTGGGAACTGTATGTAGCGATGTTACCCATATTCTGCAAATAGAGGATCATTCCGAAGCCTGCAAGGACGGTGGAAATAATAATTGAAAGGATTCTGGTGCGTTCTACATTGATACCTGCGTCCCGGGCCACTTCCATATCCTGCCCTACTGCACGCATGTCCTGGCCCAGTTTTGTACGGCGGAACCATATGATAAACAGGCAGAGGACACCGATAACGATAAGGGTCATGACCGGGATCTTTACGCCGCCGATGGTCAGCGGAATCAAGTTGTCCAGCTTCTGTCGCATATTCAAAAGGCTAACTGTGTTACGGATGCCGTAGCCTCTCGGAAGTTTGATGGAGCTGTGCTTGATGGGGATAATGGAACCCATAAGGAAGAGCACCACCAACTGGTAAACACCGTTGATGAAAAAGCTGATAATGTAGCTGGTGATCATCTCACGTCCTTTGGCCATGTTCAGGATCTTTCCGCAGAAAAGGCCAAGTAGCACAGAGATCGGGATGGAAATGATCATTGCAAGAACCATTCCCGGAATGCCTACGATCTGCCAGTCTGATACGAAGATCAGGCCGATCTCTCCGGCCATGGCGCCAAGGGTCATACCAAAATTCAGGCCCATGCCGGCCATGATGGGGATGAGGAGTGACAGGATCAGGAATGCATTTCTGCCCATGCGGGTCACGATCTCATTAGCCAGATAGCTGGGAGAAAGGCCCGAGAGGGGAATACAAAACGCACAGATCACAATGAACATAAGGGGCACGGAGCTTCTCTGAAGAAACGCACCGATCTGGCCCTTTTGCGTCTTTTTTGTACTTGTATTTTTACTCATTTTGCCACCTCCGTCTTCCTCGTCAATGCATAGAGAATCATGCCGTTGGAAACAATGATTCGGATAACTTCACTCATATCCATGTGAATCATATTGTTCATGACGGTCGGTGTCATGGTTACAATACCCTGGAACAGGATGGTTCCGATAATAACATTGGTGATCGTTGCTTTGTTGACGGTTGCTCCACCGATCAGGATGGCGGAAACTGCCGGAAGTGCCATATAGAATGGCGCCGTATAAAGCTGTATGAAACCGAAGCCCTGTTCATATACAAGGATACCTACTGCTGCCAGCCATGTTGACATGATAACGGACAGCATACGCATCTTATCTACGTTGATTCCGGCTGCACGGGCAAAGGTGGGGTTGGATCCCACAGCTGTCATGGCCGTACCGGTCTTTGTGTGCAAAAATGCCCAAATGCCAAGCGCCAGAACTGCAAAGAATAACAGAGTACCTACCGGAATATCCAGATTTCCGATACGGATCCGCAGGAAATTAGCAAGTACATCGATGTAATAGCCTTCCAGAGAGATGGTGGTACGAAGTCCCTTGCCGGAAAGTCCCCATACCATGTTTGGGCTCTTGTAAGGCAGGATCAGCCACATCATACACATCAAGGATACGGAAGAAAATCCCACGTATGTAGCGATCATCATCTCGCCGCCCTTAATCTTGTTCAGCAGCCATCCGTAGATCGTTCCTAAAACCAGAGCAAGGGGTGTGGCAATGAGGATCGCCATCAAAAAGGACAGCGGCCCGGTAAATCCAAATTCAATGGACAGCGTAGCACCCAGAAGCCCTGATATGATTCCGAGCGGAAGTCCAAAGTTCAGACCGCAACCGGAATGCACCATGGGAACCATGGCTAAAACTAAAATACCGTTCCAGCTAAAACGTGCAATGATATTGGAGATCTGTGTGGGCAGATCCGCTCCTACAAAGGGTGCCAGCACCAGCAAAAAGAGCAGGAATGCTGTAATAATCAGTCTGGGCAGTCCGTAGCTGGCTACCAGCTTACTGAACCAGCCCTTTTCTTTTTTTGTATTTGTTTTCTCGTTCATCCGATCCTCCTTATATTACCTGACTGAGCATCAGTGCACCCAGCTCTTCTACGGACGACGATGCCGGGAGAATACCCGCAATCTTTCCTCCGGAAACGATTGCAATCCGGTCACAACTCTGCCGGAGCTCTTCCAGCTCTGAAGATACGATCACGATCGTAACGCCGTTTTCCCGGTTGAATTTCTTTAATGCTTCAAGTACAAGTGCTTTCGCACCTACGTCAATGCCTCGTGTAGGTTCTGATACAAACAACAGACGAGGCTGAAGGGCAAACGCTTTTGCCAGACAAACCTTCTGCTGGTTACCGCCGGAAAGCTCTTTCGCTTTCTGCTTAGAGCTGGTACATTTGATGGCAAGCTCTTCAATATACTGGTCGGTAACTTCCTTGATCGCTTTTTCGTCACGCCATTTGATCAATCCGCCAAGGTAGTTTTTCAGGAACTTATTCTGGATCTGCATAGCCGGGAAAGCGATGTTCCATTCCAGCGTCTCATCCAGCAAAAGCCCCACGCCGCGACGGTCTTCCGACACAAAGGCGAAAGAAGAATCCAGACATTTCCGTGGTGAATTCAGCGGAATCTCTTTTCCATCGAAAGTAACCTTTCCACCGGACTGGTACAATCCCATGATACCATTAGGAATACCAAGTTTTCCCTGTCCAGCCAATCCGCCGATACCTAAGATCTCTCCTTCTTTCACATCAAGGCTGACATTGCGCACCGTCTCACCGGGCATATCCACCCAAAGCTTTTCAATAGAAAGGATCGTCCGTGCATTTTCGTGGTTTCTGCTCTCAGCGGGAGCTGTAGAACCTTTCACGTCACGTCCTACCATCCATTTTGTGATCTGTGCCACATCCGTCTCACCGGCAGGCGTCTCATTTACAATAAATCCGTCACGCATGACCACGACACGGTCACAGACAGACAAGATTTCCTGTAACCTGTGTGTGATAAATATAATAGAGATCCCGCGCTGCGCCATACCACGGATGGCTGCGAGAAGTGCTTCTGCCTCCTTCTCGGTCAAAACAGCTGTCGGTTCATCTAAGATCAGGAGCTTTAACTGCTCTTTCGAAAGCTCTCTTGCGATCTCGGTAAACTGCTTATGTCCCACCGGCATATCACTGATTACCATTTTGGGATCAATATTCACGCCCATCTTTTCGATGGCCTCCGCAGCCTTTGTTTCCATCTCGCTGCGGTTCAATGTATTCATACGATCTCCGAATATCTGGGAGATCAGATTATTCTTTTTCGGTTCTCGGTTCAGCAGAATGTTTTCTGTCGTGGTAAAGCCCGGGATCAGTGAAAATTCCTGATGTACCATGCCGATACCTGCCTCAATGGCATCAAAAGGAGAATTAAAACTCTGTACCTCGCCATTGAGAAGAACTTCTCCGCCGTATCCGCCTGTTTCCCGGATCATGTCCGCTCCGAACAAAATCCTCATCAGCGTCGATTTTCCTGCACCGTTCTCCCCTACAAGCCCAATGACTTCACCCTCGTTGAGTGTAAGATTGATATCGGAAAGAACCTGATTTCCAAAAAAATCTTTTTTGATATTCCGCATCTCCAGAAGCGGTGTATTTTCCTTGTTCATGTAAAATCCTTCCTGAATACGTAGCCGTTCAGTTTCTTTTCATTCTTGTGATAAGTCCAAAGCAAGGGGAGGAACGACAGCTCCTCCCCCCTGTAATCATGTCAGTACATCGTTCTGCGTATTAGTCTAGTCATTTCGCAAATGAGGTACTAGATTCGATTATTTAATGGTGAAATATTTCTCAGGAACTTCAACATCTGTAGATCCCATATAATGTCCCGGATCGCCCATGATATATGTATCCTGATATACAAGGAATACGTTATCCAGCTTCACGCCTGTATCAGCATTTGTGTAGTTGGAACCGTTCCATGCAGCCTTCGGTGAGAATGTCTGGAAAGCAGCAGCGATATCGTCAATGTTAGCCAATTCGCTTGTGCCATCGATTACATTCATAGCGTGCTGTGCAAGACCTGCGGAAACTGTGTATCCATAAGAATATGCCCATGTTCCGAATTTGCCTGCGCCGCCTTTTTCAACGATAGCAGCCTCTACCTTAGCAAGGATCTTCTCAAAGTCGCCTGCTTCTTCTGTAAGGTCAAGTCCCAATGCTCCCGGATATCCCATCAGCGGAGACGGAAGGTCTGCTTCGATAAAGTATCCGCCATACTCAAGCAGCTGTTTCAGAAGCGGCTCTGTATGTGCATCGTTTGTACAGAAGTATGCTGCGTTCTGGCCATATTTTTCTGCCCATTCCGGAACGTGCTCAAGAATGTAAGCCTGTGCACCCGGTACACCTACGTCTGTAGTCGGGTCCGGAGCAGTCTCCATAACGAATTCCATTCCAAACTCTTCACAAGCTGCCTTCATGATAGCAACACGGCGGCTCATGGTCTCGTAAGACAGATGACGCGGGAAAGAAATATGTACGAAAGTATCGCATCCCAGCTCATGAGCTGTACGGATGATCAGGTATCCACGAGCAACGAAGTCGTTGTTGCAGACAAGGTCAGCTGCGCTGCCGATCTCCGGAAGGTCCTCATGGGACTCACCAGCGATGCAAAGGATGTCAGGTCTTCTCTCTTTGATCTGACGGAAAGCTTCTGTCGTACCCGGAACTGCCTGGTTTACGATGATGGCTTTCATATCCGGATCATCAGAAAGGTTCACGATGGTCTGGATCGTAGTCTCAAGCTCTTCTGTGAAGTTATCCGGGTAGATAGCAAGAGTAACGCGATCCTCGCCATACATAGCCTGGAATGCTTCTGCACCACGGCGGTCATCTTCAGACTGGGATACAGATCCTGTAACGATACCGATATGGTAATCACCTGCTGTCTCTGTTACTTCTGCTTCATCAGCTGCTGCTTCAGTAGTTTCCTCATCCAGCTCAATGGTCTCAACGCTGGCTGCGAAAGCTGTCATAGAGAATGTCATCACCATGACAAAAAGCAGACTTAAAAGTTTTTTCATTTTTTTCATGATCTCCCTCCTAGTTAAGTATAAAAAAATAAAAGACTCTATTATTTTACACTATTTTTTCTCTATAGTCAATTAGCGCATCATTTTAATTCTGTAAATATTGATTAATAAATCCCCTGATCATCTTTTTATTTTCAGCATAATAATGATGGTTCATCTATTCCTTACACTGCTGCACCGTTCCCCAAGGGTGGTGAGGCGGGGCATAAACAGAAGAAACACGCAAAGAACCCCTACCGGTATTTACCACGTTGTGCCAGGTCCCTGCAGGTACAAAAACCACATCACCCGTTCTGAGATTTCTGCAAAAATCGAATCGCTCCCTACATTCCCCCATCCGGACAATGGCACAGCCTTGCTCGATTCGAATCATCTGGTCCGTATCCGGATGATTTTCCAGCCCAATCTCGCCGCAAGGCGGGATACACATCAGCGTCATCTGCAGATGGCATCCTGTCCAAACAGCCATCCGGAAATTTTGGTTTCGCTGCGCTGCATCTTCTGCATGGAAAACATAAGGTTCCCGCCCAAAATCTGTGTTCCTCTCATAATCATAATACATAAAAAAGCCCCCTTACCTTCATCTGTAACATCATATGCACAAATAAAGGAAGAGGAACTTATAAATTTGAAATATTATCCGCAAATCAGTAAATGGAATATTGCAAAACTTACTGACTCATCCGTTTTGGAACAACATTCCCTAGGTTTTATCATAAAAGAAAAACACGGTGTGCAAAGAATGGCGAAAACTACATGTCAGCTGGAAGCAAAAAATAATTATCCATGTAGAATTTTCTGAAAGTTACATGTCAGCCTGCAAATAAAAAGTCAAGCCTAAATTGATGAACATTGAAAATTTTATACAGGTTGAAAAATGGGTATCAAAATAAGACCACCACACCAGTGCTGGTCTGAAAAGATGTTTATGAAGCTATTCTGAATCCGGAAGA
>JALFIB010000126.1 GCA_022776305.1 Lachnospiraceae bacterium | reverse complement strand
AAATGGTATGAGGAAGAATATGAATTTGAGATCACAGTAACAGGATTTCTCCGCAGTGACCACACAGAGCATTATTGCAGAAATGGTGAGGAAATCGGGGATAAATATACATGTACTTATGGATGTCCGGTAAATGAACAGGGCTATGGCATCTGTTCCAAGATGATGCAGATTCTTTACGGGGATATGCAGGCTGTCAGAAGCGGAGGGGATCTTACGCTGGTTGGCGGAGTAGAACCCCTTGTGAAGGACTATGTCTGTCCGGACGGGTGTGTGTGCTTTCGTATGAAGGCAGTAAAAACAGGAAATGAGAATTTTTACAAAGGAGAGTTCTGTCAGGAATAGGGAGGGTGCTATGGCATTTGATTTTAAGAAAGAATACAAAGAATTCTATATGCCTAAAAACAAACCGGAAATTGTGATGGTTCCAAAGGCAAATTATATAGCGGTTCGTGGTGAAGGTGATCCAAATGAGGAAGATGGAGCATATAAGAAGGCAATCGGTGTGCTGTATACAATGGCGTATACGCTGAGAATGAGTTACAAGACTGACTACAAAATAAAAGGCTTCTATGAATATGTGGTTCCTCCATTAGAAGGGTTTTGGTGGCAGGAAGGAATAGGGGGCATTGATTATTCTGATAAAAGTACATTTCACTGGATTTCGATGATCCGCATACCTGAATTCATTACAAAAGAAGATTTTCAATGGGCGGCATCCATGGCAGAAAAAAAGAAGGGATTGGATTGCTCCTGTGCAGAGCTCATGACTGTTGAAGAAGGACTTTGTGTTCAGATCATGCATCTCGGACCATTCGATGAAGAGCCAGAAACTATAAAAAAGATGGGTGCATTTATAGAAACACAGGGTTATGAAAATGATTTCAGTGATACAAGATTGCATCATGAAATTTATTTATCCGATGCCAGACGGGTAGCACCGGAAAAATGGAAAACTGTGATCCGGCATCCGATCAGAAAGAAGGCGTAACAAAGATAAAAAAGACAAAACGGTGCAGGAATTGACGGGAAAGCGCACCGCAGTTCTGGCAGGAGCATTTTAAAGCGAAAAAATATAGATTTGGTATTGACTCTCTCGCAGCGTAACGGTTTACGATTCTTGTGAAAGGAGGAAAAAATGAAGACTGTAAAAGAGGTATCTATGATAACCGGAGTAAGTATAAGGACGTTGCGGTATTATGATGAAATCGGTTTGTTGAAACCAACGGAATTAACAGAAACAGGTTATCGTCTGTATGACAACAAAGCGTTAGAAAAGCTGCAGGAAATCCTGTTTTTTCGTGAATTGGAGATCCCATTGATTACGATTAAGGAAATTATGGATACTCCGAATTATGACAAAGAACAAGTTTTGATAACGCAAAAGAATTTGCTGGAACAAAAGCGAAACCGTTTGAATGGAATTATTGAGTTGATCACGGATGTGATGAAAGGAGTTAATACTATGAGTTTTGAAGCCTTTAGCAAGGATGAAGTGCAGAAAATGGTAAACCATACTTTGGAATGTATGCCAAGAGAGAGCGTTGATGAGCAGGTACAAAAGTTTGGAAGTCTGGAAAAGTATAAAGAATACTTATCCTCCGGATTTACAAATGAACAGGCTGTAGTAGACTTGATGAAATGGTACGGAAGTAAAGAAAAGATAATGGAAGCGATCATGCAGTCAACCGGTGATACTGAGGAAATAAAACAGGAACAAGACGAAAATACGAAAATCTACCAACTGTTTATGGCTGCAAAGGAATCCCATGATATGGATATGGAACGATCTGCTGTAGAGATGCTTGCAGAAAACTACAAAAAGATGTTTGTACTTGACAATGCCAGAAGTATTTTACTGGATTTAGCTAAAGAGTATCTGCAGTACTCAAAATTGGCAGAAGCTACCGACAGTCAGTTTGGAACAGGCTGTTCGGAATATGTCGCAAGCGCAATTAAGCGTTATTATGGGGAAGGCGATATTTCATAAATGTTTGGATATCGATCAAAACATACACGGGCAAGATTCGCGAAATAAATCATTGCCATTGAATATAAAGTGTGTTAAAATAATGCGGCAACTGGTTCGAAAACCTCCCAGTATAAAAAACTAGGCAAAGTACATGATGATAAGTACAGGCTGCGCAAGCAGTTTGTTTGTTGATGCTTTTGTTTATAGGGAGGGTATAAACAAAAGCATTTTTTACGTTATGGGAAAGTGTGATTTCCTATGACGTAAAAATGCTCCGCGTACATGCGCCGTAAAACGTTTGGAAAGGAAAAAAATGGAGAAAAGAAAGGTTATTATTGATTGTGATCCGGGAATTGATGACAGTCTAGCAATTATGTTGGCTTTAAAATCAAAAGAAATTGAAGTGATCGGCATTACCATCGTATGTGGAAATTCACCTGTGGAAATGGGATTTGAAAATGCAAAAAAAGTTTTGAAGCAGGTTGGCAGGCTGGATGTACCGGTTTTTGTCGGTGAGAGCAAACCCATCAAACGCGATTATGTAAATGCACTGGATACACACGGAGAAGACGGGCTCGGGGAAAGCTTTTTGCCGGAAGTGGCTGGTTATGAACAGGAGATAGGAGCTGTGGACTTTTTGGCATCGGTGCTAAAGCGTGAGAAGGTTTCTGTGATCGCATTGGGACCAATGACAAATCTTGCAGCATTGATCGAAAGAGATCTGGATGCTTTTTATAATATGGAAGAACTGGTATCAATGGGGGGAGCCTTTAAAAGCCATGGAAACTGCTCGCCTGTAGCAGAATATAATTATTGGTGTGATCCGGATGCCGCGGCGTTGGTATATGAAAAGATGTACCAAAAGGGCAAACGTATCCACATGGTCGGCCTTGATGTGACAAGAAAAATCGTCCTTACGCCTACCATTCTGGAATATATCTGCCGCCTGAATCCGGAAACAGGGGATTTTATTAAGAAGATCACAAAGTTTTATTTTGATTTCCATTGGCAGTGGGAGCATATCATAGGGTGTGTGATCAATGATCCTCTTGCAGTTGCTTATTTTGTGGATCGAAGTATTTGTGGGGGATTTGACTCATTTGTCCAGATCGAAACGCAAGGGATTTCACTTGGCCAGTCTGTAGTAGATTCTATGGGCTTTTACAAAAAGGAACCAAATGCCAGAGTACTGACAGAGGTGGATTCCTATCGTTTTTTTGAATTATTTATTTCAAGGCTGCTTGATACCACACCAGAAAAATTGGACATTTTACAAGATATGATAGGGAGAGTTTAAAGGTAAATATGAAAAAAGAAAGAACTTCTGCATACAAAATTTGTATTGTTGCATTTGCTGTTTGTATTAACTTAATAGGAGGCCAGATTGCATTATTGCTGAGGCTTCCCATTTATTTAGACAGTATCGGCACGGTTTTTATTGCATCCGTTCTGGGGCCATTCTACGGAATGCTTCCCAATGTACTCAGCGGATTGCTTCTGGGAATGACAGTTGACATATATTCTTTATACTATGCACCGGTTGGGATCATACTTGGTTTTGTAACTGGACTTGTATACAAAAAATACCAGCCAAGGAAAGGATGGGTTCTCTTGGCAGCTGTAGTGATTACGATCCCATCTACCATTGTAAGTGCGTGCATCACGGCTTTTCTATTTGGGGGGATCACGTCCTCCGGTTCTTCACTGATCGTCCAGATACTGGCGAAAACGCCCCTTGGGATGGTTGGAAGCTGCTTTGTAGTCCAGTTCATAACAGATTATATTGACAGAGTTATTTGCTTATATATCGTTGCAATTCTGGTAAAAGCCCTGCCTAAAAAAATGAGGGAGAATGTGTAAGAATGAATATATTGATTACAGGTACCAGTTCAGGTATCGGGAAAGGATGCGCAGAATATTTTCTAAAAGAAGGCCATAACGTATATGGATTTGATAAAAAGGATTCTGCAATCAGTGACGGGAATTATAAACATTTTTGCCTTGATATCAGAGAAGAAGCTTCTTATCCTGAATTACCGGCGATGAATGTACTGGTAAACAACGCTGGTGTGCAAAATGAAAATGATATTGATGTGAATTTAAAGGGAACCATACAGATTACAGAGCACTACGGGATCCAGCCAGAAATAAGGTCTATTATCATGATAGGTTCCGCAAGCGGCCATACAGGATCAGAGTTCCCGGAATATGCTGCCAGCAAAGGAGGCGTTCTTGCGTATACGAAAAATGTTGCCATGCGTGTCGCAGGGTTTCAGGCAACATGCAACAGCCTGGATTTCGGTGGAGTCATGACCGAACTAAACCGTCCGGTGATGGAGGATGAGAAACTGTGGGCAGAAATTATGAAGCTTACTCCACTGAAACGATGGATGACTGTGGAGGAAGCGGCGGAGTGGATTTATTTCATGGCTGTCAAAAACCGTTTTTGCACCGGGCAGAATATCCTGATTGACGGGCTTGAAGCCGGAAACTGCAGTTTTATCTGGCCGGAAGGTGAAAAGACACATTGACAAATTTCTATGTGTTGAATATAATATAGACAAATTCAAAAATTTGAGTGTGAGGCGGAAAAAGTGGCATCTGCATACAATGAAACAGTAAAGGTGTTTAAAGCATTTTGCGATGAAAACAGGCTGAAAATTTTAGAACAGCTCAGGACAGGAGAAAAATGTGCATGTAGGCTGTTGGAAGACTTGCATATTACACAGCCTACGTTGTCCCATCATATGAAAATACTGTGCGATGCCGATATTGTACAGGGACGTAAAGATGGGAAATGGGTACATTATTCTCTTAATCCGGCTGGCGCAGAACGTGCAAAGAAGTTGTTGGAGGAGCAGGTTACCTTGGAGTTTTCCGGAAAACAGGATGATGCGTGCTGTGGCAAATGACGAAAGGCCATCTGAAAGGATGGTTTTTCTTTGGGATAATAATTAGATAGTTTTGAATTTATCTATTTGAAAGGAGCTCTATTTTATGGATCTATTAAATTCTTTCTGGCTTTTCATGCAGGATCAAGTACTTGGAATGAAATGGCTGAACGCTTTGATTGGAAAGGGCCTTTTGGCTGCAGGGCTGGACACCTCATCACGCTGGGGCGGCAGTATTCAGTTTTTTCTCTACGATGTTATAAAGATCACCGTATTGCTATGTTTTCTGATTTTCGTTATTTCTTATATTCAAAGTTACTTTCCGCCTGAACGGAGCAAACGGATTTTGGGTCGTTTTAGAGGGATCTGGGCAAATATTATCGCTGCCTTGCTGGGCACAGTCACACCATTCTGTTCGTGCTCATCAATTCCTTTATTCATCGGATTTACCAGTGCAGGCTTGCCCCTTGGAGTAACTTTTTCTTTCCTGATTTCTTCCCCGATGGTTGATCTGGGTAGTCTGGTACTTCTTATGAGTATTTTTGGTGCTAAAGTTGCCGTGGTATATGTTGTAGTGGGGCTCGTGATAGCAGTGGCCGGCGGTACATTAATAGAAAAAATGCACATGGAAAACTACGTAGAAGAATTTATCCGTAATGCCAAAGGAAGTATAGACATTGAAGTTCCCGGATTGACGGTAAAAGACCGCCTTGTTTATGCAAAGGAGCAGGTGACGGCTACTTTCAAAAAAGTTTTCCCGTACATTTTGATCGGTGTCGGAATCGGTGCAGTCATCCACAACTGGATTCCGGAAGCGTGGATCCAGACAGTGCTTGGAAGTAATAATCCCTTTGGAGTGGTGCTGGCTGTTCTTGTTGGTGTTCCGATGTACTCTGATATTTTTGGTACAATTCCTGTTGCGGAGGCGCTGCTTGCAAAGGGGGCACAGCTTGGTACGATCCTTAGCTTTATGATGGCTGTTACTACACTGAGCCTGCCATCCATGATCATGCTGAAGAAAGCTGTGAAACCGAAACTGCTTGGTGTTTTCGTTGCAATCTGTACTGTAGGAATTATCATCGTTGGTTACCTGTTCAATGTGTTTCAGTATATGTTAATATAAAAAAGGAGGATATCATCATGGGTTTATTTGGTTTTGGAAAAAAGAAGGAAGAGGAAATTACGAATACCTGTTGTGCAGAGGCAACGGAGGGTATCTGCTGTATCAAGGTATTAGGTGCAGGGTGTAAATCCTGTCATGAACAGTATGAAAATGCGAAAGAAGCTGTCAAAGCATTGGGGTTATCCATTGAAGTTGAGTATATCACCGATATGCAGAAAGTCATGGAATACGGAGTAATGAGTATGCCTGCTATTGTAGTCAATGAAAAGGTTGTATCCATGGGCAAGGTACTGAAAGCAGCTGACGTAGAAAAACTACTGCATAAATTGGGGTTCTAAGGAGGGCATATCATGGGTAAGGGATGTGGCTGTGATTGTGAAACTTATAAGCCTAGACTACAGTGTGAAGGAAAACCGAAAGTGGCATTTATATGCGTCCATAATTCCTGCCGGAGTCAGATTGCCGAGGCCTTTGGAAAAGAACTGGCTTCGGATGTGTTTGAAAGCTATTCTGCCGGCACAGAATTAAAAGATCACATCAATCCGGATGCAGTGCGCCTAATGAAACAAATCCACGGTATTGACATGGAGCTTACACAATATAATAAGCTGATTTCTGACATTCCTAAGCCGGATGTAGTGATTTTCATGGGTTGTAATGTAAGCTGCCCATATATTTCCGCCCAGTATATAGAAAACTGGGGCTTGGATGATCCGAGCGGAAAATCGGATGAGATATTTAAAGAGACCATCCGTTTGATTAAGGAAAAAGTGCTTCAGCTAAAAGAAAAATTGAATTAAAACAAAAGGAAGCTGATTCTGGTATAACCTGTATCAGCTTTCTTACCATAGAACAAATAGATAAAAATCAATATATCAGGAGGCAGAAAAATGAGTAAAGATAAAAGTTCCGGTATCAGTTGTTTTCAGCGTTATTTAACAGTATGGGTATTGCTTTGTATGGTTGTCGGAGTAGTCCTTGGCCATTTTATTCCAGAATTACCAGCACTTTTAAACAAGTTTGAATATGCCCGGATATCTATTCCAATGGCGGTACTGATTTGGATTATGATCTATCCGATGATGTTGAAAGTGAATTTCCAGAGTATCCGTAATGTGGGCAAAAATCCGAAAGGCCTTTTTGTTACATGGATCGTCAATTGGCTGGTAAAGCCGTTTACCATGTATGGAATTGCTTCTTTGTTTTTCTTTGTGGTTTTTAAGGGATTTATTGCACCAGATCTTGCAACAGAATATTTAGCGGGGCAGTACTGCTTGGGGCAGCACCCTGTACTGCCATGGTGTTTGTTTGGAGTACACTGACACATGGCAATCCGGCATACACGGTGGTACAGGTAACGACCAATGACCTGATTATTCTGGTTGCTTTTGTACCTATTGTAAAAATTCTTTTGGGGGTATCTGATGTATCTGTACCTTTTGATACATTGGTTCTCAGTGTGGTATTATTTGTAGTCGTTCCGCTGGCAGGGGGTATCTTGACTCGTATTTTGGTCACAAAAAGCAAAGGAAGGGAATACTTTGAAAATGTATTCATCCATAAATTTGATTCTGTAACTACAATTGGCCTGTTATTAACTCTAGTGTTGATTTTCATGGGGCAAAGTGAAGTTATTCTTGACAATCCACTGCATATCGTACTCATTGCGATACCGATGGTTTTACAAACTCTTTTAATATTTTCCATTGCTTATATTGCCTGTAAACTCTTAGGACTGCCTCACGATATAGCAGCTCCTGCCGGAATGATTGGCGCATCCAACTTTTTTGAATTGGCAGTAGCAGTGGCAGTGGCATTGTTTGGTACAACCAGCCCTGCGGCGCTTGCTACTACAGTGGGTGTGCTGACCGAGGTTCCTGTCATGCTGACGTTAGTAAAGATTGCCAACAAAACTGCAGGGTGGTTCTCGACAAATCCCAGATAGATTTTTGGCTGGGTTTATTATGCTCTACTGGATTTGATATACGTATTTATGTAAATATTAATGACAGAAAATGAACAATAACAACTATCGTGACACAAAATAAAAGGGTTAGGCTGGAGAAATATCTTGTTTTAGTAGGTGCATTATGGTATGATTGATGCAATATATATGCGATATGTTGATGAAATTAAAATGTCAATAAAAATTGCAAATAGAGATTTTAAATTTCTTATCAATATTCTCTCTCCTTTGCTGACAGGGTGAGCAGGCGGATGCCCTCACCCTGTTATCGCATGGGAATTGCAATTGCAAAAATACCGGAGGTTACCAGAGTGGGGATTACCAAGCTAGAGCAGCAGCTCGAAACATATAAGAAAAAAATAAAAATCATGGAGCATGCACTTTCTTCAAGTGCAGGAGCTTACTACAACATTAATATCACTCAGAACCTCGTTCCGGGAACTATGTATCAGGTCATTGACGATGTTGAATATAGCATCAATGAGGCAATCGGGTTCCCCGATGACTGTAGATATTGGGACGTGATTGAATAATGGGGCAATCAATTGGCAGAGGAGCAGCAGCAAGATTACTTTGCGTTTTTCGATAGAGATCATCTGGAAAAATGTTTTGAAAAAGGGGAAGATCACCTTTGCCACCGCTATTGGACCAAGGATACTTTGGGTAATCCCATGTTAGCGGAACAGCATGTGGTGATGTACCGCGACCTGTCGAACGATGACCTTCTGGCAATCACTTATGTTCTTGACCTGACAAAAATTGAAGAACTGCATGCGAAAGACGTAGAGCAGAGAAAGATTCTTGAAGAAGACATAAAGAAAATCGAAGGGCTGGCCAGCCAGTATTCCACTTTGTATTTTATCAATCTCAATACGAAAGAGTATTCGAAATACGATATAAATGGAACGGCTTCCGAAGAAAGTACAGAAGATCATACTGGAAATTCAGAAGACTATTTTAACAGATTCAGAAATCTGGTGAATTCTTATGCGCATCCGGATTTTCGTGAGGAATTACTTCGGTTTGCCGATGAGGATTATTTAAAAAGATTGCTCCGGGATAAGAAACGATATGCCTACAGGTTTCAAAATACCGGAAAAAATGGCGAATACCAATGGCTTGAGCTTGTGTTGATCAAATTTGCAAAAATAGAGGAAGAAGCGTCCAATATTGCCTTTGCATTCCTGAATGTGGATGAAGAAGAACGGGAAAAAGAGATCCATAGAAAGGCCCTTGTGGATGCACTTGCAGCTGCCGAACATGCCAACCGGGCGAAGACGGTTTTCCTCAACAATATGTCCCATGACATACGTACTCCAATGAACGCAATCATTGGGTTTACAGCGTTGGCGGCAGCCCACCTTGACAATGTAGAAACGACCAGAGACTACCTCAGTAAGATCTCTACGTCAAGCAACCATTTATTGAGCCTGATCAATGACGTTCTTGATATGAGCCGTATTGAGAGCGGGCGGGTGAAGATTGAAGAAAAAGAAGTACATCTTCCGGATGTACTCCACGATCTCAGGACCATCATCCAGTCTAATATTTCTGCAAAACAGCAAGACCTGTATATTGATACACAGGATATTCTCAATGAAGACATCATTACAGACAAGCTCCGCCTCAATCAGGTGTTGCTGAATATTGTCAGCAATGCGATTAAATTTACATCTGTCGGTGGAACCATCAGTATCAGGGTTTCTGAAAAGCCTTGTAAACTAAACGGTTATGCAACTTATGAATTCCGCATAAAGGATAATGGTATTGGAATGTCTGAGGAATTCCAGAAGCATATTTTTGAATCGTTTACCAGAGAGCAGACTTCAACCGTAAGCGGAATTCAAGGAACCGGGCTTGGAATGGCGATCACGAAAAACATTGTGGACATGATGGGCGGGACTATCAGCGTAAAAAGTGAAGAAGGAAAAGGTACGGAGTTTTCCGTTGTATTTGACTGTAAGCTCTCAGACAATGTTGTGAAATATGAGCCAATCCCTGAATTGCAGGGAGCAAGAGCATTAGTGGTGGATGATGACACGGATACTTGCATGAGTGTGAGCAAAATGCTCAGACAGATCGGAATGAGAGCGGACTGGACTGTTTCCGGCAAAGAATCCATTGTCAGGGCAATAGAAGAGTTTTTCCGTATCTACCGGAAAAAGGACGAGACAGTGGAGGACAGATAAATGGAAAAAATATGAATATACAGGAATATATGACTGCCGGAGTGGAAAATATCATAAAAAATGCAGTAAAAGTTACTTTAACAAATCCGGCGCAAAGTATTTTTATGGCCAAATTTGCAGTTTCAGCCAAGGCATCATCGAAGAGGCGGGAAATTTCAGAAAAAGCGGGGGAGCATATTCCTGCTTTCTTGATTGCCAGCATTACCAGCAGCTGTAATCTGCATTGCGCAGGCTGCTATGCCAGAGCGGTACATTCCTGTGTGGATGATAAACCGACAGGACAGCTTTCCGCCGAGGAATGGGATTCTATTTTTGAACAGGCCGAGGAGATGGGAATTAGTTTTATTCTTTTAGCGGGAGGGGAACCGATGATCCGCCGTGATGTGATGGAAATGGCCGGAAAGAGACAAAACATCCTGTTCCCCATTTTTACAAACGGAACATTGATTGATGATATATATATGGGGATGATGAAAAGATCAAGAAATCTCCTGCCTATATTCAGTATCGAAGGAAAAGAAAAACAGACGGATTCCAGAAGGGGAGAAGGCGTTTATGCAAAGGTTCTTTCTGCTATGGAAGAGATGCAGAGGGAAAGATTGATGTTTGGTTCTTCTGTAACAGTTACAAAAGAAAACTTGGAGGAGGTAACCTCCGATGCGTTTATTCAAAAGCTGGCAGAGCGTGACTGCAAAGCGCTGTTTTTCGTAGAGTTTGTTCCGATGACACGAGAACTGGAAAAACTGGCTCCGGGAGATTTGGAACGAGAATATATGAACCGGCGTCTTGCAGAAATCAGAAAAAAATATCAGGACATGGTCTTTTTGTGTTTTCCGGGAGATGAAAAGTCTTCCGGCGGGTGCATTGCTGCAGGCAGAGGATTTTTCCATATCAATTCTCATGGTGGCGCAGAACCTTGTCCTTTTTCACCGTATTCGGATGTGAATGTGAGGGATACCTCTCTGAGAGAGGCGCTGCATTCCAACCTGTTTCTGAAATTACAAAATAGTGGTACATTGATGGAAGACCATAAGGGAGGCTGTGTATTATACGAGAAACGGAAGGAAGTTGAGAACTGCCTTTAACAATAGATACGAGGTATACAGATACAGAAAAATGTGGTATATTCAAATCAACGAAACAGGCAACTGTTTTATGCAAAGATAAAAACGCAACGCATATGATTTGATATGCCAGAGCCGGTAGGTAGCCCGGCCGTCCTGTGGTTTATCAGCAGGGTAAGTAACCTGCCCCTCCGGGTTGTCCATTCTTTGCCCATACCAATTCATAAAGGAGGGATTGTCATGGGCGATCTAAGAGGCAGATTGACGGTATATTTTGAAGATCCATTCTGGGTGGGTGTATTTGAATGCATCTGTGATGGAAAACTTTCAGCCGCAAAAGTAACCTTTGGTGCGGAACCAAAAGACTACGAGGTGCATGAGTTTATCTTAAAACATTACTATGATCTGCGGTTCAGCCCGGCTGTGGCAGCTGCTGTCAAAGAGGCAAAGAAAAAACCCAAAAGAGTTCAAAGAGATGTAAAGAAACAACTGCAGGATACAGGAGTTGGAACGAAGTCTCAGCAGGCTCTGAAATTGCAGCAGGAGCAGAACAAACAGGAACGCAAAGTAAAAAGCCGGGAACAGAAAATGGCAGAAGCTGAGCGTATGTTTGAACTGAAACAGCAAAAAAAGATACAGAAACGCAAAGGGCATTAGTCCTTTGCGTTTCTGTATTCTATAGGTGTTTTCCCCTTCTTTTTATGGAACAATTTGGTAAAGTAGCTAAAATCATTAAAACCGCACTGGATGGCAATATCACATGATTTTGAAGTGGTAGATAACAGAAGGACGCCGGCTTTTTCTATGCGGTAATTGATAAGATAACGCATTGGTGAGACGCCCACTGTTTTCTTAAAGCTGCGTAAAAGAACGCTTTCACTGCACGATACCTGATCCATTAGGGCTTGATTTGTTGTTGCCAGAAATAGCTGTCAATAGCCCCGCCAACAAATCTGGGATGGATAACAAGTGACCTTAAAACACTGGCTTTATGAACAGCAGATTCTACAGAGTGAAGACAGCCTGAATTGATAAAAACAGCAGAACCTTTTGGGACAGACAGATGCACCGTTCCTATATGAAGCGTGACGGTTCCTTTCGTAGCCAAAATAAATTCAAATTCATCATGCCAGTGAAGCGGAACATCCATGAGCTCCATATTGTCCTCATAGCATGCAACAGGAAACTGGGCACTCCCATGGGGAGTAATTTCTCTTTGAATTGTATTCGTGTGCACATTACAGATACTGATTGCCATAGAAACTCCTTTTGACGATTTTGTCATATAAAATAGGCGAAATAATTCTATGAATTATCAATAAAAAACGATATTATTATATCAATAAAACATGGAGGTGACAAGATGATACAACTTCTTTTAGCTATTATTTATCTGGCTTTCATCAGTTTGGGCTTGCCGGATTCCTTGCTGGGTTCGGCATGGCCGATGATGTATACGCAGTTTCACGTTCCACTGTCTTATGCAGGAATCGTTTCGATGATTATTGCATTAGGTACCGTGATCTCAAGTTTGCAGAGTGATCGATTGACTTTGAAGCTTGGAACTGGAAAAGTTACAGCGATCAGTGTTGCAATGACAGCATTTGCATTGTTTGGATTTTCTTTGTCTGGCAAATTCTGGATGATCTGTTTTTGGGCAATTCCCTATGGCCTTGGTGCAGGAAGTGTTGACGCATCTCTTAATAACTACGTTGCACTTCATTATGAGAGCAGGCATATGAGCTGGCTTCATTGCATGTGGGGAATCGGAGCGGCTGCGGGCCCGTATATCATGGGATATGCACTGACAGGAGGACGGGGATGGAATATGGGATACCGTTATATTGCAATCCTGCAGGTGGTTTTAACTGTTATTCTCTTTGCAAGCCTGCCTCTTTGGAAAGAGCGAAAGCAGACAGTTGATGAAAACGCTGGAGAGAAGAGAAAGCCGATACCTTTGAAGAGCATTTTAAAAATCCACGGAGCAAAAGAAGTGCTGATCTGTTTTTTCTGTTACTGCGCTATTGAGCAGACAAGTGGTTTGTGGGCGAGCAGCTTTTTGCATTTGTATAAAGGAGTGCCGAAAGATAAGGCTGCTAGCTACGCAGCAATGTTTTTTGTGGGAATTACAGTGGGAAGGGCAATCAGCGGGTTTATCACTATGAAGCTGAATGATACGCAAATGATCCGATTGGGGGAAGTGCTGATTTTGAGCGGAGTATTTGTAATGTTCATTCACGGCCAAGCAGAGATTGCATTAGCAGGTTTGATCCTGATCGGTCTCGGATGCGCCCCAATCTATCCCTGCATTATCCATTCCACTCCGGAACATTTTGGTGAGGATAAATCTCAGGCAATCATTGGAGTACAAATGGCATTTGCTTATATGGGGATTTTACTGATGCCGCCGCTATTTGGAGTCATTGCTAACACCATTACCGTTGCTCTTTTGCCTGTATATCTTTTGGCTTTATTGCTGCTGATGATTGTGATGCATGAGGCCTTAAACAAAGCAACAAGATGAAAAATTGACACATTTACATCGTTTATTACCCTATTTCACAGCAGGTGGATTTGGTACAATATCATATAAGCTCTTGACTCGTCCCTTAGGGGAGGCTGTGGCATAGCTTCAGAAAGGAAAAAGGAGGCTATGTATGAGCGCATGTATTGAAGTAAAAGATCTGACGAAATCTTATGATACCCTTCATGAATCCTGTGCAGCGCTCTTGAATTATATCGAAGAAAATAGTTATGAGATCTGCGGGAATATCAGGGAGTCTTATATTGACGGAGTGTGGAACAAAGAAACGGAACGGGAATGGCTGACGGAAATACAGGTTCCTGTGAGGAGGATTTGAAATAAAGGTTCCCACGAGGAGGATTTGAAATGTGTACGAGTATCGTTCATAATGGAAAGAAAACAATAGTTGGATGGAATCTCGATTTATTGGAGATGGAATATCAGGTAGTAGCAGAAGAGAATAGAGTGTATATCGCTGTCAAGGATGAAGCAGAAGGCTGGCTTCCCCTATTTGGGGCAAATGCCAGAGGGGATTTTGTTGCCATGCCTACCTGCTGGCCTTTTGATGAGCGCAGCAATCCGACTGTAGAAAACTGCAAAAATATCATCAATCTGGACATTGACTTGCTATTGGAAAAGAAAACATTTTCTGAAGTGAAAGAAATTGCGGAAAACCATACGATCTGTAGCGTTCCGGGGGTGACGTTCCAGTCACAGCTGTCAGACAGAAACGGCAACGTTTTGCAGATCATTCCCGGACAGGGATATCAGTACAAAGAGAGACCGGAATTTTCTGTTCTCACAAACTTTTCTCCTTTTAA
This sequence comes from Lachnospiraceae bacterium, assembly GCA_022776305.1. GTDB lineage: Bacteria > Bacillota > Clostridia > Lachnospirales > Lachnospiraceae > Choladousia. The sequence goes on along the minus strand of JALFIB010000126.1, from coordinate 23,900 downwards.
GGGAGATCGTGAGCAGCATCCTTGGATGGGGCTTGACCGGTATGAAAAGGCGGTTTCCATGCTGGAACGATCAGGAGACAGTTTTGACGTGGCAGATTGTTTTGAAGTATTGAAAGCATCATCACAGACCGTATGCCCGACGGTGGTATCTATGGTATTTGATGTTACGGAAAACACAGTGTATTGGTGTGAAAACCGGAAATGGGGAGACATTTCCCGGAAACAGATTTCGTCTCTGAATTAAATCTGAAAAACAATGGAGAAGATAAAAAATGTCCAGATGGGATCCGTGGAGAGGCTGTCATAGGTGCAGCGAAGGCTGTAAGTATTGTTATATTCATAAAGGTGACGCAAAGCGTGGAATTGCTACCAATCATATCGTCAAAAATGATAACTTTGACAGGCTGACTGCAAAAAAGAAAAATGGTGAATATAAGATGCCGCCCGGGCTCGTATATTTATGTTTTTCCAGTGATTTTCTTCTTGAGGAAGGAGATGCATGGAGAGACGCGTGCTGGGATATTATCCGCGAGAGATCAGACTGCACATTTTTGTTCTTGACAAAGCGGATCCACAGGTTTATGCAGTGTATTCCGGATGACTGGGGGAACGGCTACGACAATGTTGTAGTCTGTTGTACTGTGGAAAATCAGGAGAATGCGGACCGCAAACTGTCTGTATTTCAAAAACTTCCCATCAAGCACAAGCAGATCACAGCCCAGCCCCTGATAGGCCCTATTCATATGGAACCATATCTGGATGGGATAGAAGCCGTGGTGGTGGGCGGTGAGTCGGACAAGAACGCAAGGCCGCTTGATTATGCTTGGGTACTGGACATTAGGGAACAATGTATACGTAAAAACGTGTCCTTCCAGTTTAGACAGTGCGGGACCCATTTTGTAAAAGAGGGTAAGAAGTATACGCTGCAGGTGAAGGATCTTTGCAGTCAGGCAAGGCGTGCAGGGATTGATTATTCGCCGTCTGTATACACCGCCTGATGGCTCTGGAGGGAGCTATCCGGGGCGTGAAGAAAACGATGCTGCCGGATGATGTGAAAGCTGATTTCAAAGAGTTTTACCAGTGGCATAAGAAATGAATAAGAAAGTTGATGATGAAAAGAAATTCCGTATGGACATGTTCAAAAGTAAAAGGAAACAGATCGATGAGATATGGACGGAACGGCAGATACCGGGCTTTACAGCAAAGAATTTTTTTGCCAGAAGGTGCGGGAGAGGCTTTTGGAAGAACCGGAACGAGAATATACGATTGTTTGTTCAAATATTGAAAATTTTAAACTGTTTAATGATATTTTCGGACGGGAGGCGGGCGACCGACTGCTGAAGAGGGTTGCGACGATAACCCAAAATATGGTGGGAGACAGTGGCTTCTGTGGCCGTTTTGGTGCTGATCGTTTTCTTTGTTTCCAGACACGGGAGCAGGAACAGAAAGACCGTCGGAATTTCGGGCTTAACGAGGAACAGGAGCCATCGGCCTTAATAAAGAGCATAGTGATGCGTTGGGGGATTTATGAAATTACGGATCCTTCACTTCCCGTTGAGAAGATGTGCGACCGGGCTTTGCTTGCAATGGAGAGTATTAGAGGGCAGTATAATAAATACTTTGCAGTTTACGACGATTCTCTTCGAAGCAGATTATTGAGGGAGCAGGCTATTACCGATGCGATGGAACCGGCTCTTGGAGAGGGCCAGTTTGTAGTTTATTTCCAGCCTAAATATAGCATGCGGGACGACTGCATAGCAGGAGCAGAGGCACTGGTACGATGGATTCATCCGGAATGGGGTATTATGGCTCCGGATGAGTTTATACCATTATTTGAGAAAAATGGTTTTATTCCACAGATGGATCAATATATATGGGAGCGTGTGTGCGCCCAGCTGCGGGATTGGAGAGAAAACGGAAACGATATTTTGCCGGTATCTGAATGTATCCAGAGCAGATGTGTACCAGCTGGATCTGGCGGATACACTTTTGAAACTTACAGGAAAATACGGCATAGATCCCGAGTACCTGCATTTGGAGATTACGGAGAGCGCTTATGCAGAGAATCCTACCCAAATTATTAATACAGTAGAAGAACTTCGAACGTTAGGGTTCATAATTGAGATGGATGATTTCGGCAGCGGGTACTCATCTTTGAATATGCTTAGCCAGATGAAGTTGGATATTTTGAAGCTGGATATGAGATTTGTCCAGAACGAAACGGCGAAAGCAACAGACCAGAGTATTTTAAGTGATATTATCAGCATGGCGCACAGGATGAAGCTGAGCGTTGTTGCAGAGGGTGTGGAGAACTTAGAACAGATGAATCGCTTGCGGGAAATGGGCTGCGACTATGTTCAAGGGTATTATATTGCACGGCCCATACCAGCCGCTGAATTTGAACAATTGCTGAAAAATTGATATATTGAATGATCGCTATATAGTGAAAACTAGAAATCTTATGGAAGGATAAATCTTGTTGGGCAATCATGGCGCAAGGCCTTAAGGATCTTATAAACACGGAATTTCCTGATGTTTATGAGGTTTTTAGGGCCTTTCATTTTAACAGGCGTTTCCTTTTGTACAATGATCCGTGGGACAAACGAAAGAAAAAATCTTGTTCTGGCACGACAGGGTATGGTGTGATAATTATTATTAAAAGCTTTTGGGATAAAAAATAATAATGTCAATTAGTATGACATTTGTGATCTATAACAGAAAAGATACAGATATCTGGACATATAGGATTTTTCGTAATATTACGATATGTTTTGAACAATTAGTATTTTGGGGGTGAGTTATGCCATGGGCGAATTTGTACAAAACATGTTAGATCAGGCTCATGCAATCCGGTATATATTGCGTGAATACTCGAATAAACCGAAAGATAGGGATAAGATAACACATATCCTTTCTGATCTTGGAGAATATTATGATTCAGACCATGCTTACGTTTACGAACTGAATCCAATGCATACAGAAGCAAGCTGTACATTTGAGTGGTGCAGGTCTGGGATGACTGAAGAAAATGTCTATCAGAGAAACATACTTGCAAATAATCTGGAAGAATTGCTTGGAATGTTAGAAGAAAACGGAGAGGTTTCTTTGGAATTTCAGGAAAACAAAAGTCTGCTGGCAGTACCCTTGATGGTTGACGATGAGATTGCCGGATTCCTCGAGATAGAAAATCCTCATCGCCATACAGACGAGCTTCTTTTACTATCGGTTGCATCATCTGCCTGTCTGGGCGAAATCACAGATAGCCGGGGAGAAAGCTCAGGCAGTCTGGACAAGAATCTGGCCTTTGAGACAGAGAAAGATGATAGGAAAAGATTGCAGGAAGTAATGGAAGAAGGGGATGCTTGGAAAAAATTGCAGGAGGCAAATGATGAACTTGCCACGCTTTTGGAAGATGAAAAAAAGCACACTGCAATCATCGGTTCATTGAGCAGTGTTTTCTTTGCGTTGTTTTATATCGATCTGGAAGAAAATTCTTTTCAGGAAATCATTTCTCTTGACAGTAGCCATCATGTTTATAGTGAAAAAGGGGATGCAAGAATCTCCTTAAAAATGTTGGTGGATGATTTGGTTGTGGCAGAATACCGCTCAATCATGCGAATCTTTATGGATTTTGATACTATTGACGCGAGACTTGGCAATAAGCAGATCATAATACAGGAGTACATTGCACTTACTGGCGGATGGGTTCGCTGCAGCATTATTTCGGTGGAGAAGGATGAGAATGGGAAAAACACCAAGATTATCTGTGGTTTCCGTCAGATTACTGCGGAAAAGGAGGCTCTGGAATCTCAGGACAATCTCATTCAGGCCCTTGCCATACCATATGAAAATATATATGCAGTGAATGGGGATACCGGGGAAGCAGTCTGTTATCGTATGGGGCAGGCAATGAGTGACCGTTATGGAAAGAGATTTGCAGCCGGAAGTTATGAAAGAAATATCTGTTCTTATATAGATAATGATGTGCTTGAAGAGGATAGGAAGCTTTTTGACGAGGTGTGTTCCGTAGCAGGCGTGAATAAGCTTTTATCAGATACAAAGACTTGGTACTTTAATTACAGGGTATTTCGCAATGGGCAGCTGCAATATTTCCAGTGCCAGCTGGTGAAGCCGAACCGTGAAAGAAATGAGTTTGTGATTGGCTTTAAAAATATCAATGAAGAGAAAATGCAGGAACTGGCACAGCAAAGAAAAATTGAGGAAGCACTTGCATCAGTCGAGAAGATGAACGCTGCCCTTCAGGAAGAAATGGCAGTTGCTAGTGCACTTAGCCAGGAATACCACAGCCTGTTTAAGATTGATGCAAAGACCAGCAGGATTTCTCTTTACCGGACAGATGGTATCGGCATGGCCCCGGAACTGTTGGGCAAATTAATGGAAATAGGCAATTATGAGATAATCCTTACAAAATATATTGAGAACTATGTGATCCCTGAAGACAGAGAGCGCCTTATCACCTCTACGAGACTAAATGTCCTGATGGAGAAGGTTCCTGATGTAGGGCTTTTTAAACTGGGGTACCGCAGGATCATGAATGGGATCATTTCCTATTATGAGATGAATGTGGCAAAAACAGTGGATCCGAATGGAGCGATCACGTTTATTTTAGGACTGCGCGATGTGGACGAGGAAATGCGGCGTCAATTAAAACAGACACGTGAAATGGAAACCCAGCGTGAGATCATTGAAGGACTCGGCTCAGAGTATTATTCCGTACTTCTTGTGGATCCTGATACAGATACGGTTACCACGTACCGTGCGGAGGATGAAGACGGGAAAGCTATCTCGGAGTATTTTCTCAAACATAATTACTGCTGGTCGAAAGGAATGCGCGGCTATGCGGAAGAATTAGTTTCAGAAGACTGTCGCAGTGAGTTTATGGAAAAACTGTCTTTGGAGCATTTCCGGGCAGATGGAAAAGATTATTCCTTTACTTATGAAAAACTGAAAAATGATGAGATCATATATCTTCAGGCAAGGGTGGCATTTGTACAGGAGCGAGACGGCAGTTTTGCTGTAGTAGTGGGAACCAGAAATGTTGATGATCTGATAAAAAAAGAGCGGCAGCAGGAAATGGCCCTGCGTGCGGCATTTGACGCAGCGGAAGAAGCAAACCGGGCAAAGACGAATTTCCTGTCCAATATGTCCCACGATATACGCACGCCTATGAATGGCATCATTGGAATGACTGCCATAGCGGCAGCCCATATTGATGATAAGGAACGGGTAAAAGACAGCCTGCAGAAAATCACGGATGCCAGCAAACATCTGCTCAGCCTGATCAATGAAGTTTTGGATATGAGTAAGATAGAATCGGGTAAAGTCCAGCTGGTGGAGGAAGAGTTCAATCTTTCAGACCTGATCGACCATCTGATCACAATGACCAGTGCACAGATTGAAGAGCATGGCCACACGCTGTCCGTTAACATATCGGATGTGGTTCACGAGGCGGTAGTGGGAGACAGCCTTCGTATCCAGAAAGTTTTCATGAATCTGCTGGGCAATGCTGTGAAATTCACACCCGACGGAGGAAAGATCACGATCTCCATATCGGAAAAGCCGTCAAGGCAGGCAAAAGTGGGTTGTTATGAAGTTATTTTTGAAGACAACGGAATCGGCATGACAGAAGAATTTCTGGACCATATTTTTGAACCTTTTGCCAGAGCTTCCGATGGACACGTAAGCAATATCCAGGGAACGGGGCTTGGCATGCCAATCAGCCGAAACATCGTCCGCATGATGGGTGGTGACATTAAGGTGGAAAGCAAGCTTGGCGAGGGATCACGTTTTACCGTTACGATCTATTTGAAGCTACAGGATATTATAGAAGTACAGTATGATAAATTTGTTGACCTTGATGTGCTTGTAGCAGATGATGACTCCTTAAGCTTGGAATCCTGCTGCGGCATGCTCAGCGATCTGGGGATGAAGGTTGTGGGAGTTACATCAGGAGCTCAGGCTGTGGAACATGTCATACGGCATCATCAGCAAGACAGGGACTTTTTTGCGTGCATTTTAGATTGGAAAATGCCCGATATGGATGGAATTGCCACCACGAGGGCTATCCGAAAAGCCGTGGGAAAGGATGTGCCGATTATTATTATTTCTGCTTATGACTGGTCTGAGATCGAGCAGGAAGCACGTGCGGCAGGTGCAAATGCTTTTATCACAAAGCCTTTATTCCGTTCTAGATTGGCTAGGACTTTTCACTCTATTTTAGGAGAAGAAGAGCATAAAGAGCAGGAGATTCTCCTTGCAGACATGGAACGTATGGATCTGGCGGGCTTTCGTGCGCTTCTTGTGGAAGACAATGAGCTCAATGCAGAAATAGCAGTGGAGATCCTGAAAATGACAGGTATTGCAGTGGAACGTGTATCAAATGGCATTGAGGCTGTGGACAAAATGACAGAATGTGAAGATGGATATTATGACATTATTTTTATGGACATCCAGATGCCAAAGATGAACGGTTATGATGCAACTAGGGCAATACGTGCCATGGACCGGAATTATTGCAGATGTATACCCATCATAGCCATGACTGCAAACGCATTTGCGGAAGACGTACAGGCTGCAAAAACAGTGGGGATGAATGAGCATATTGCAAAACCCTTTGAGGTGAAAACCCTTGCAAAGACGCTGGAAAAATGGCTGCTGTAATAATCTCTTGATTAAAACATAGAAAACACATTGACAAATAAAAAAGAAGTGTTACAATTTCTATGACATGAATTAGCACTCAAAAGAAAAGAGTGCTAACAAAAAAACAGCCCATTATGGCGAGCTAGATGGTAGGAGGTTATTATGGAACAGTTGAATTTTGAAGAAGAATGGGAAAAGGTTGAAAAACATGGAGCTCCGTGCAAGGTGGATATGTTATGCAGAGAAAAGAAAACGTACACAGGTCCGGGGGAAGAGTATGCGCCGCTGTGGGACATTTCAAATGAGAATATTCCATTGCAGCTGGAAGAGATTAAGCGGAATAAGAACGGCGTCCTTTGGGGAAGGCTGAAAAGCGGCAAAGGATGGATCGATTTAAAGGAAACGAAATTCCATGAATAATAAGCAGGATTTTACACAGGGCAGTATCTTTGGAAAAATGATACAGTTTATGTTTCCCATTTTGGGAGCATTGGTACTGCAGGCAATGTATGGCGCTGTGGATATGCTGGTGGTGGGACATTTCGGTACGAATGCAGGGATTTCCGCAGTTTCTACCGGAAGCAGTATTATGAACCTGCTGACTTTTGTACTGAATGCTCTGGCTACCGGAGTGACGATTTTGCTGGGAAAATATCTGGGAGAGAAAAGGAATGACCAGATTGGTTCCCTGATCGGAAATGCCATTTCGTTTTTCCTGATTTTAGCAGCAATACTTTCGGTAGTACTGATCTTATTTGCCCGCCCTATTGCAGTGCTGATGCAGGCACCGGAAGAAGCAGTGGCATTGACTGCACAGTACATCCGGATATGCGGTATTGGGTTTCTTTTCGTAGTATTCTATAACCTGATCAGCTGTATATTCAGAGGGTTGGGGAATTCCCAGCTGCCGCTGCTCTTTGTAGCCATTGCCTGCGTTGTGAACATAGTAGGAGATCTTTTGTTGATCGCTGTATTCCATCTGAATGTGGCGGGAGCTGCCATTGCAACCATTGCAGCACAGGCAGTCAGTGTTATTTTATCACTCGTAATCATCCGCAGGCAGAAATTGCCTTTCCTTTTCTCCTTGAAGGACATCCGGTTCGGAAAGAAGACGAAAGCATTTGTGAAGGTGGGAGCGCCGCTGGCGCTGCAGGAGCTGCTCACCAATCTTACTTTTCTTGCACTTTGTGCTTTTATCAACCGATTAGGTCTGGATGCATCCAACGGGTATGGAATCGCACAGAAGATTCAATCCTTCATCATGTTGGTACCCGGTTCACTCATGCAGTGCATGGCATCTTTTGTGGCACAAAATGTAGGTGCCGGAAAAGAAGACCGCGCCAGAAAAGGGATGCTTTACGGAATGGCAGTGGGTGCAGGAATAGGCGTTGTGATTGCTGCATTCGCGTTCTTTAAAGGAGATATGCTGGCTTCCATATTCTCAAATAATGAACGTGATATTGCCAGAGCCTTTGAGTATCTGAGGGGCTTTGCGCCTGAGGCGATCATAACGAGTATACTATTTAGTTTTCTGGGATATTACAACGGGCATTCCAGATCTATGTTCGTGATGCTGCAGGGGCTTGCGCAGTCGTTTTTGATCCGATTGCCCATGTCCTATCTTATGAGTATCCGGCCCAATGCTTCACTGACCGGCATAGGACTTGCGGCTCCCACAGCTACAGTATTTGGCATAGTGATGTGCCTTGTTTATTACCATCATATGAATAAGCAAAAAGTATTGTATGTCTAACTGCTTTTTGATACCATAAAAATATCCAGTTTGGAAAAGGCTTGTGGAAAAGCCGGGAAAGATTTCGCAAAAATACTGAAAAAGCAAAGTTTAAAAGACGCGGGATTGGAGGAAAAGATGGAAAGCAGATGGAGAAGGGCAAGATATATGCCAAACCTGCCTTTAGAGGGGCACGATAGGAAAGTGACAGCATCGCCGGAGCATCTGGCACTGGCAAGAAAAGCAGGATGCGAAGGCATGGTGCTGCTTAAAAATAACGAAGGGCTTTTGCCACTGAAAAAGGATGGAAAAGTGGCTCTGTTCGGGAAAGGCGTATTTGACTATGTAAAGGGCGGCGGCGGAAGCGGAGATGTGACAGTTTCCCATGTGTGGAACCTTTACGACGGATTTGTAAAAAATGATGCAGTTGATATGGTATTTGAACCGCTGGCAAGATTTTATAAAGATGAGGTAGAGCGGCAGTACCGCGACGGGGCGATTCCCGGTATGACCGTAGAACCGCAGCTTCCGGAGGTACTTGTAAGGGAGGCAAGAGAATTTGCAGACACGGCGGTGATCGTGATCAGCCGTTTTTCCGGGGAAGGATGGGACCGCAGAAGCGTATCCTATGAAGGGCAGGATCCATATGAGGCATCCCAAAGTGAGATGAGCAGGCGGGTTTTTGAACAGTCCGATTACTGCCTGACAGACCGAGAGCAGGAAATGGTCCGTGCAGTATGTGAAAAATTTGAAAAAGTGGTCGCAGTTCTCAATGTGGGAGGCATGGTAGATACCACATGGTTCGCGAAAGAAGATAAGATCTCTTCGGTACTTCTTGCATGGCAGGGAGGCATGGAGGGCGGCCTTGCTATGGCGGATATCCTTTTGGGAAAGGAAAACCCGTCGGGTAAGCTCCCAGATACATTTGCCGCAAGCCTGGACGATTATCCTTCTACGGCAAATTTCCATGATTCTCCTGCTTACGTGGAATATAGGGAAGATATTTACGTGGGATACCGCTATTTTGAAACGATAGAACAGGCAAAAGAGACGGTGAATTATCCCTTTGGATTTGGCCTTTCTTATACGGAGTTTTCTATTGATGTGATCTGGGCCGGGTTAAGAGATGACCGGATCGTAATTACGGTACAGGTGGAAAATACGGGGAAAGTTCCGGGAAAAGAAGTGGTACAGGTGTACTGCGGCGCTCCTCAGGGAAAACTGGGCAAGCCTTTCAGGGTGCTGGCTGCCTTTGAAAAGACTAAAAACCTCATTCCGGGAGAAGCACAGATGATGACGCTGTCCTTCCCGGTGGCCGCACTGGCATCCTATGATGATCTGGGGAAAATTAAAAAATCCGCATATGTTCTGGAGAAAGGATCCTACTGTTTTTATGTGGGAAATTCTGTGCGGGATGCAAAAAAGATCCCCTTTGAGCTGGATGTGATGAAAGACGAAGTGACAGAGCAGCTTTCACAAGAACTGGCGCCCAGACAACTTCCAAAACGCATGGTTTCTGACGGTTCCTATGAAGAATTGGAACAGGGAGCACCTTATGATTTTATGGAAAACGGGCTGGGTTGGAGCGGCGAAGAGACAGAAGGGGTAACACCTTTTGTCAGAGCGGTCGGACGATACCTGTTGTGGCCGAAGGAACAGGAGAAGAAAATCTTACTGGATGATGTGGCAGAAGGGAATGCTTCTCTGGAAGAATTCATGGATCAGCTTACAGAAGCGGACATGGCGGAGCTTTTAGGGGGGCAGCCAAATACCGGTGTGGCAAATACATTCGGCTTTGGTAATCTTCCGGAATATGGTGTCCCTAATCTTATGACGGCGGATGGCCCTGCCGGCCTTAGGATCGAACCGAAATGCGGAATCTATACTACCTCTTGGCCTTGCGCTACCATGCTTGCGTCCACCTGGAATCCGGATCTTGTACGGAAAGTGGGCTGCGCTGCAGCGGAAGAGGTAAAAGAGAATAATATTTCCATCTGGCTGGCTCCTGCCATGAATATTCACAGAAGCCCTCTTTGCGGCAGGAATTTTGAGTATTATTCAGAGGATCCTCTTTTGACAGGTACGATTGCGGCTGCCATGGTAGAGGGGATCCAGTCTCAAAAAGTGGCTGCCACCATAAAGCATTTTGCCTGCAACAATAAAGAAACAAACCGCAAGAACAGCGACTCAAGGGTTTCAGAGCGCGCTCTTCGTGAGATTTATTTAAAGGGATTTGAAATCTGTGTAAAAAAATCCCAGCCATGGGCTTTGATGACGTCTTATAATCTGGTCAATGGCCAGAGAGCATCGGAAAACCGTGAGCTTCTGGAAGATATCCTCCGCGGTGAATGGGGATATGAAGGGGTGGTCACTACGGACTGGTGGACGAAAGGCGAGCATTACAAAGAAGTGAAAGCCGGAAATGATATCAAGATGGGAACAGGTTATCCGGAGCGGCTGATGGCTGCTTTGGAAAAAGGATTGCTTACAAAAGAAGAATTGCGGGACTGTGCCAGAAGAGTGCTGCAGCTGATCTTAAAAACAGAGTAAGCTGAGGTGGCAGAATAAGAAAATACGTAAAAGCAGGAAATACACAAAAGCAGGAAATACACAAAAATAGGAATGAAAAAGGGCGGCTTCCGATGATTCATGGACATCGGAAGCTGTCCTTTTTTGAGAGGAGTTTATGGCAAGGAGGCGCGAAACAGCCGTTAACCCATGATGGCTGTGACGCGGTATTCTTTCTTTTCAGGATCAAAGGGAATCACATGTCCTTCGATTTCCTTTCCGTCTACGATCAATGACCGGATGCCTTTTTCTACATGTTCCGGATTTTGTACGTCGATCTCATAATCGGCGCCCCGGAAATGACGTTTCACTTGGAAAGCGGAAAACTCTTTCGGGATGCACGGGTCAATGGCAAGGCCGTCAAACTGGGGCTGGATGCCGAGGATATATTGGGATACATTGACAAAGGTCCAGGCAGAGGTGCCTGTGAGCCAGCTGTTTTTTGCCTGTCCGTGGAATCGGGCATCAGCGCCTGCAACCATCTGGGAATAAACGTAAGGCTCTGTACAATGTATCTCGCTGATATCTTCCAGATATGCCGGACAAGTCTTTCGGTAGATCTCGAAAGCGCGCTCTCCATGGCCCAAAACTGTTTCAGCGATGGATACCCACGGATTGTTATGGCAGAAAATACCGGCATTTTCTTTGTATCCCGGCGGATAAGAAGAAATTTCACCGAGATTTAAAGAATATTTCGTATAAGCAGGCTGCAGGATCATAATGCCGTATTTCGTATCCAGCCTGTCTTTTACAGATTGAAGCGCTTTTTGCGCATATCCTTCTTCGATTCCGATACCGGCTAAGACACAGAAACCTTGTGGCTCGATATAGATCTGCCCCTCTTCACATTCATGGGAGCCTACTTTATCGGAATTGGCATCATAGGCACGCAGGAACCATTCACCGTCCCAGCCTGAATCTATTACTGCCTGATACATCTTATCGACTTCTTCAAGGGCAGCGGCAGCTTTGTCCTTTTCTCCGCGAAGGGAACAAAGCTCTGCGTACTCTTTGCCATATTTTACGAACATGGCGGCGATAAACACGGATTCTGCAACAGGGCCTTCGGAAGGGCCTGTTGTCTGAAAAGATTCTCCGGGAGTATCGGAAAAACAATTCAGGTTCAGGCAGTCATTCCAGTCGGCGCGTCCGATCAACGGCAGCTGGTGGGGACCTTTATGGGTGACAGTATATTGGAAAGAACGGGTTAAGTGTTCAAAAAGTGTGGCTGATTTGGAAACATCATTGTCAAAGGGAACCATTTCATCCAAAATAGAGAAATCCCCGCTTTCTTTTATGTAGGCTGCTGTGCCTGCGATCAGCCACAGTGGATCATCATTAAAACCACTTCCGATGTCCAGATTCCCTTTTTTTGTCAGTGGCTGGTATTGATGGTAAGCACTTCCGTCTTCGAATTGGGTGGAAGCAATGTCGATAATACGTTCTCTGGCCCGCTCCGGGATAAGGTGGACAAAACCCAGAAGATCCTGGCAAGAATCGCGGAATCCCATCCCGCGGCCTGTTCCTGACTCATAATAAGAGGCTGACCGGGACATGTTGAACGTAACCATACACTGGTACTGGTTCCAGATGTTTACCATACGGTCCAGCTTTTCGTCCTCAGAGCGGAGGGAGAAGTTGGAGAGAAGACCGTCCCAGTAACGGTGAAGTGCCTGAAAGGCATCTTCTACTTGACGGTCTGTCTGATAACGAGACAAAAGTTCCTTTGCCGGCTGCTTGTTGATGATACCCGGAGCTTCCCATTTGTTTTCTGGTGCATTCTCAGCGTATCCTAAGACAAAGATAAAGGAACGGCTCTCTCCCGGCATCAGTTTTACCTGAATCTGGTGGCTGGCAATGGGGTACCATCCGCTGGCAATGGAATTGCTGCAATGCCCTTCGGCGACGGCAGCAGGATCTGATGCAGGGCGGTATGGCCCAATGAAGCTGCTGCGGTCCGTATCAAACCCGTCCACAGGAGTATTCACCGAAAAGTATGCATAGTGGTTCCGGCGTTCACGGTACTCTGTCTTATGGTAGATGGTAGAGCCTTCGACCGCCACCTCTCCGGTACTTAAGTTGCGCTGGTAATTTGTCATATCATCTACGGCATTCCAGAGGCAGAATTCTACGTAGGAAAAAATCTGGAATTCCTTTTCTTCTTTTGTCTCATTGGTGAGCGTGAGGTAATTGATCTCACAAGAATCATCCATAGGAACAAAATTAAGCAGGTTGGCACTCAACCCGTTTTTCGATGAAAGGAATCTGGAATAACCGATACCGTGGCGGCACTCATAGCGGTCAAGCTCTGTCTGCACCGGCTGCCAGCCGGGATTCCAGACGGTGCCATTTTCTTTTATGTAATAGTACTTACCGTTTGCGTCGAAAGGCACGTCGTTGTAACGGTACCGTGTGATGCGCAGCAGTTTTGCGTCTTTATAGAAGCTGTATCCGCCGCAAGTGTTTGACACTAAAGAGAAGAAATCATTACACCCCAGATAATTTATCCAAGGAAGCGGAGTTTTGGGGGTGGTAATGACGTATTCCTTATGGTCATCATCGAAATAGCCAAATCTCATGATGGTTCTCCTTTTCTTAGTAATATTTCATAATTACAAAATACGAAAACGTTTAAGCTATAGCAAGAGTATAGCTCATTTTTTTTGCGAAAGCAAGAGATAATTATGAAATAGGAGCGGTTTTTTCAAAAAGAATTTTGGAATAAAAGAAGAAAACGTTGTGTTTTTAAGGATATTATACTAAAATAAAAAGTAATATATGGTTCTAAAACGATTAAGATACGGAAGATACAGTGAGAGAGGTATGACTTATGGTTTCCATGAAAGATATTGCGAAAAAGTGTGGGGTCTCCATTGCTACGGTGAGCAAAGCGCTGAATGATTACAGCGATATCGGAGCAGAAAAACGGGATGAAATCAAGAAAGTTGCAAAAGAGATGGGGTACCTGCCCAATTCTTCGGCGCGGGCGCTCAAAACGAAACGCACCTATAATCTGGGCATACTGTTTGTAGATGAGGCGCGAAGCGGGCTGAAACACGATTATTTCAGCAGCATCATTGAGAGCTTTAAGGTGACGGCAGAAGAAAAAGGGTACGACATTACTTTTGTGAATTGCAATATGCCAAAACAGCGCCAGAGCTATTATGAACACTGCCGGTACCGCGGACTGGAAGGAATTGTGATCGCCTGCATTGATTTTTACAAACCGGAGGCACAGGAGCTGATCCGGAGCAGCCTTCCGGTGGTTACCATTGACCATGTCTTTGACGGCAGAACGGCGATTGTATCCGATAATGTGAACGGAATGCGTGATCTGGTACAGTACGTGTGCCAGCAGGGCCACAGGAAGATTGCGTACATCCATGGTCTGGATTCTTCTACGACAAAAGCGAGGATAGGCAGCTTTTACAGGACTCTTGCGGAGTTTGGGATCGAAGTGCCGGAGGAGTATGTAAAAGAAGCTGCATACAGGGATACAGAGGAAACGGAACGTATGGCCAATGAGCTTCTGGAGCTGCCGGATCCGCCTACGTGCATCCTATGTCCGGATGATTTTTCTGCCCTTGGATGCATTAATGCCATCAGGGAAAAGGGATTGCGCATTCCAGAGGATATTTCTGTGGCAGGATACGACGGAATCACTCTGGCAAGAGTATTGGAGCCAAAGCTGACGACCATCTGTCAGGATACCGTGACCATCGGGAAACGTGCTGCCGAGGAGCTGATCCGCCTGATAGAGCAGCCGAAGATCACATTGGCGGAAAAGATCGTTGTGCCGGGAGCGCTGATAACTGGAAAATCCGTGAAAAAACTCTGATATGTACGAAAACGATAAAGATTAAGTAAAATAAGGGGTTTTTGTAATTTTTATGTGGAATTTGGATGCTGAAGACAGTGGATAGAAAAAGTGCACAAAGGAAAAAACGTAATAAATACAAGAAAAAACCTCTTCCCATAAGAAAAAGGTGACTAAAATCGAATTAAAATTTGTACAATATGTCAAAATGTATAAAAAATAAAAAAATGCACTTGAAATATTGTGCGAATTCGTGTATATTGAATTTAGTTAAACGATTTCGTGAAAAAACAATAATCGGAAAACAATTTAAATTACGCTAAGCCATAATATTTTAAGGAGGAATCGTGTATGAAAACAAAGAAATTACTTGCACTTATGATGACTGCTGCTATGGGTATTTCCGCATTTGCAGTTCCGGTTTTTGCAGAAGAAGAGACAGAGCCGGAAAACACAGTATCAGGTGATGCAGCAGGCGAAGACTCATTTGTAGTCTGGGGCTGGAATGATGACATTAAAAAGATCCTTGACGGTCCGTTTAAGGAAGCTTATCCGGAAGAATATGAAAGAATCGTATTTGTAAACACAGGTGGATCTGATTACTATCAGAGCAAACTGGATCCCATGCTGGATGACCCGTCAAATGAGTTGTATCCAGATATGATGGGACTTGAAGTTGACTATGTTCAGAAATACGTAAACAGTGACTGGGTACAGACAGTTGAGAGCCTCGGCATTACAGCTGATGATTACGCAAAACAGTATCAGTACAATATCGACCTTGGATCTGACTGGGACGGAAATGTAAGGGCGCTGTTCTGGCAGGCTACACCGGGATGCTTCCAGATTCGTGCAGACTTGGCTGAGAAATATCTCGGAACCACAGATCCGGAAGAGTTAAAAGCAAAATTTGCTGATTACGATACGATCCTTGAGACAGCAAGAGAAGTAAAAGAAGCTTCAGGCGGAGCATGCAAACTGTTCTCCGGATATGATGAACTGAAACGTGTGCTGATGAATGCAAGAAGTGAGGGCTTCTACAATGAGAACGATGTGATCACATTAGATGAGAACGTGACACAGTACCTTGAGCTTGCTAAGACAATGTATGATGAGGAACTTACATACAACACAAACCAGTGGAGTGCTGACTGGTATGCAAACATGGACGGTGACGGCGAAAGCGCAAATGCAGCAATCGCATACATGGGATGCCCGTGGTTCACATACTGGTGCTTAAGCGACACATGGAAAAACAACACCATCCTCATTCCTACACCGGAGCAGTGCTACTGGGGCGGTACAGGACTTGCAGCTACAACAGAGTGTTCTGACACAGAGCTTGCAGCTTTGATCATGAAATATATCACATGTGATACAGAAGGCATGGTAGCGATCAATACACTGAATTCTGACTTTGTAAACAATACAGAAGCCATCAGTAAGATCATTGAGAGCGGTGCTTCTGCAGACGGCAACGGATATCTGTACGCTGACGCTGGACAGAACTTCATGGAGTTCTTCCTTCCGCTGGCAGACGGACTGGACGCATCCATCGTAACAGCAGAAGATCAGCAGATTCTGTCTCTTCTGGATGCTCAGACTCAGGCATACGCTACAGGCGAAAAGGATCTGGATACAGCAATCGCTGACCTTACATCCAGCATCCATGATACATTCTCATACCTGAGTGTAGAATAAGAAGAATAAGCGTATCCCGATAAGGGTTACATTCCACAGAAATAAATAAACAAAAATGGCATGGGCTGCTGAAAATTATTAGGCAGCCCTGTTCTTATTATGATAAGGTGGGTTTCTCACTTTGTCCTTATTCGAATGTGGAAGGACGGGAGGAAGCAATGGGAAAGAAAAAAAGAAAGACAGTCAATTACAGCAAATACGGTTATTACTTCATTGCTCCGTTTTTTATTGCCTATTTGCTGTTTCAATTCTGGCCGCTGCTCAATACCTTTTACTATAGTACATTAAGCTATTATAAAAGGAATGGACGGGAGTTTATAGAATTTGCCGGACTTCAGAATTTTATCAATGTTTTGGGGCTGGCAGCAGGTGAAAAGCCATACGCGCTGATCTACTTGAAAAATACGCTGATCATGTGGATACAGAACTTCATACCTCAGATTTTAGTATCCCTGCTTCTGGCAGCATGGCTTACGAATAAAAAAGTAAGAGTAAAGGGCACAGGTGCCATTAAAGTTATTATTTACCTGCCCAGTATTATTACGGCAGCTTCTATTGCCG
The DNA here is from genome assembly GCA_022776305.1 of Lachnospiraceae bacterium. GTDB lineage: Bacteria > Bacillota > Clostridia > Lachnospirales > Lachnospiraceae > Choladousia. The sequence goes on along the minus strand of JALFIB010000126.1, from coordinate 6,858 downwards.
TACTTTTTAAAGCGATGTTTACCCAGTACGGGACGGTTACCAAAACTTTGAGGGATATTGAGCTGATATCGGAAAACTTTGACTTTATGGCCAGCGTAGGAGGGACCCGAGGCCTGATCTCCATGATCCTGTTTTGGATGTGGTTCGGAAATACGACACTGCTTTTGATATCCGGGATTTTAGGTATAAATCCGGGGCTTTATGAAGCGGCAGAGATCGACGGTGCCAGTGGCTGGCAGCAGTTTCGGTATCTCACCCTTCCGCTGTTGAAGCCGATCTTACTGTACGTTCTGGTGACTTCTTCCATCGGCGGACTTCAGATGTACGATATTCCGGCTCTGTTCAATGTACCGGAGACGGGACTGGTTGGCCTGCCCAACGACACTTCCACAACCATGTCCATGTATATCATGCGAATGTACAATACAGATGTGGGAAAAGCAGCTACCGTATCCGTGCTGCTGTTCATTGTAACTCTGATCATCAGTTTGATCTTGTTCTACAGTATGCGTGATAAAGACGCAGCGGAAATGAAGAAAGCGAAGAGGAGGTGCAAAGCATGACGAGAACAAAGAGTTATTCTGCATCTTTAAAACGCCAGACGTTTATCAGGACGGCAGTCTGCATTTTCTTCTGCGCGGTAAGTTTGTTTCCCTTTTTGCTTTTGGTTTCCAATGCTACGCGTACTTCGGATGCCATCAAAGCGGGAATTTCTCTCATACCGTCCACACATTTTTTGGAGAACTGGAAAAATCTCCTTTTAAAACAGAACGGTATGCAGATCACGCTGCAAAGAGCGGCCCTGAACTCACTGATCATTACGGTACCGGGAACCTTCTGCGCTGTGTACTTTTCTGCAATGACGGCTTACGGTATCCATGTATACAATTTTAAATTCAAGAAAATCGCCTGGGCTTTCATTATGGCCATTATGATGGTGCCCAGCCAGATCACAGTCATCGGTTTCTACCGCTTTATGCTGAAGTTGGGGCTGGTTGATACGTATATTCCTTTGATCGTACCGGCGATTGCATCACCTGCGGTGGTGTTCTTCATGAAGCAGTATATGGAGAGTACACTTTCCATTGAGATGATCGAAGCGGCGCGTATTGATGGCAGCGGTGAGTTCAGTACTTTTAACCGCATTATACTTCCCATTGTTAAACCGGCGGTGGCAACACAGGCGATCTTCCAGTTCATCGCACAATGGAACAATTTGTTTACACCTACCATCATGCTGACGTCGGATTCCAAGAAGACCCTTCCCATGTTTGTACAGCTGCTCAGTTCAAACCAGTTCCGTACAGATTACGGCGTGGTCTATGTGGGATTGTTTGTGACCATCATTCCTCTCGTGATCGTATATTTGATCTTGTCAAAATACATCGTGGCAGGAGTGGCACTGGGTGGTGTGAAAGGCTAGATTAAAGCTTAAGTCAATGCTTCCTCTCAGAACGCGACTTGATGGAAAAGGCGTATTCTGAGGGGGTCATGCCTGTGATCTTCTTAAATTGCCTTGAAAAATAATGGATAGAAGAGTATCCAAGGAAATCTGATATCTGGGTAAAGTTCATTTGGCATTCCCGGATCAGCTGTTTGGAAAATTCAATCTTCATGCGGGAGAAAAACTCAATAACGCCGCATTGGTGCTGCTCACGGAACAGTTTTTGGAGCTGTGAGCGGCCGATGAGATTGTCATGGCAGATATCATCGATAGTGAGAGATTCCTGAACATGCTCTTCCAGATAAAAAATGATTTTATTGTATGTTTCAGAAGGAGGATTTACCCCGATCTGTTCAATATGAACAGAAAGCTGCGGCACAGTGTGGCGGCGTATTATGGAGATCAGCAGCTGTTTCAAGTAAAGAAGAATCAGCTGCTGAGATCCGAACATACAATCCTGACGCTTCTTCATTTTTTCCAGATAAGGGTCGTCCAGCGGAGAGGCGATGCAGCGGCGCGCCTCTGCAATGAGAAGTCCCATGATATTCCTTTCCGAGCTTGAAAGAGTCAAAATGCGTTTCCGGAAAAAATCCATGCATGGGGAATCACTGGCAAAAGAGACGACGATAATGTTGGGTGCCGTACTTCCGGAGGCTGTCAGAGTATGGAATTCATTGGGCTCATGGAAGATCACCTGTCCCCGTGACAGATAATGGGGACCGTCATCTGTAACCACCTCTGCTTCCCCTTTGTCTACACATTGGAATTCCCAGAAATTGTGGCGTTCTCCTGCAAAATGAAAATCACTTCTATATTCAAAGTAATGGATCGTATAAATATCTTGTATTTGAATATCTTCATCAAGCTGAATACTTTCGTATGCCATATCTCTTTTCTCCTTCCACGGGGCTTTTCCGGATGAATTATATCACAAATGTAGCATTGCTTTCAGCTCTTCCTCACGGGAGTTGAAATCCAGCCGTTTTTTCTTTTCTTCAAAAAGAGGGCTAGGATGCTTTTGGATAAATTTTGAAAATAAGTTGTTTTGCAGCAGGGAAGACAACAAAACGGTGAAGGCAGAATTTTCTGCGCCTTCAAATAATAGAAGGCTGTTTTCTGTCATGCGTCCGATCTGGGCGGAAGCATGGGAGATGGCATCTTCTTTTTCACTGCGTTCCTTTTCTGCATAAAACTGCAGTTCGTCCTCGGATGACCCGGATGCGCGGAAACGATATCCGGCTTCTTGAAGATCATAAAGGGACTGCTGTACTTGGCAGATTTCTTCATCGGAAGAAAGACCGTGTTCTTTGCGGATGTCAAGCACTTCTTTTTCATGGGTGAGAAATGGCTGAAGGGCATCCCAGAGATTATCAATATGGTTCTGCTTTTCGTATCGGTAAAAACGTTCCAAAACACCGGTGTATGTTTGCAGGCTGTTTTCAAGGGCAGCATGCTGCCTCAGATGGTTTCCGATACAAGATAATATCAGATGTACGAGATGGAGCTGGCTGGAAAAATCGGATTCTGTTAAGATCCGATGGCATGCTTTTGCGGCCTCCGGGTCACCTTCCAGCATGGCAAGGATAGGTAGGGATCTGCTGCAGGAAGCGTACCAGTGGTAGCAGCCGTTGAAATCCCTCGCCAGCTCTTCTTTGTGGAGGTATTGCCCCACAAGTTCTGAAGTGACCGGCAGAGAGAGGTCCTCATATTCAAGAAGGATACAAGAGAGATCCTCCCATCCTCTCGCTGTGGCAAAGGATTTGCTGCTGTATGTCTGTTCCAATACGTAAAACTGGTCGGGATGCACGTCCAGATAAGAAAGGATTGCACCGTGTATCCCTGCTTCTAAGGCGTAGGAACGCCAGGAACCGTAATCCGCTTCTACTGTAATATATTTCAGGCGGTCCAAGGTGGCGATGTCAAATTCACGCACGGATTTATTGTATTCCTGCGGATTTCCTGCTGCAGAGAGCACCCAGCCTTCCGGCAGGCGGTGGCTTCCGAAGGTTTTTGTCTGCAGAAATTGAAGCATAGCCGGCGCAAGGGTTTCAGAAACACAGTTGATCTCATCAAGAAAAAGCAGGCCCTCACGGCAGCCGCTTTCCTCGATACACCGGTATACGGAGGCGATGATCTCGCTCATGGTGTACTCTGTCACGGCGTATTCTTTTCCATCGAAATTGCGGTGCTCAATATAAGGCAGGCCGATGGCGCTCTGGCGGGTATGGTGTGTCATGGTGTAAGAGACAAAACCCACGTGGCAGGCTTCTGCGGCCTGTTCCATTACGGCCGTTTTACCGATGCCGGGAGGGCCGATCAAAAGCAGGGGCCTTTGCCGGATGGAAGGGATGGCGTAGCCTCCCCATTTGTTTTTGGCCGTATATGCTTGAATGGTATGGATAATTTCCTGCTTTGCTTCTCGAATGTTCATATGGTTTCCTCCGGAAGATTTAAGTTTAACCGGATTGCCCAATCCGGAATCTTTTGTTTTTCAAGGCGATGGTTTAAAAACACAAAAGCTGTGTCATAGGTGGGGCGAAAACGGGGGAAAATACCGTCCCCGTCCGTAAAATAGAGGAGTCCCCTTAAATGGTGGATCTCATTTTTCTTGATTAGGTCATCTAGATACTCAAAAACAGGACGAAAATCTGTGTTCCCATGTCCAAGTATCTTAATCTGGGAAAGGTTCTCCTCCCATTCTTCCACACTGGTGATGATCTTGTGGTCCTGAATCATGGAGTCACATTGAAGTATGTGAAGCCGCATCCGGGAGAAAAAATTCTCCCTTTGGCGGAGGAGCGTCCAGGTCTCTTCTAAAAAACGACGGACAATATTTCCGCTGCAGGAGGCAGAGGTGTCAATGGCAATGGCAAATTCATCCAGCTTGTTCACCTCACAGTATTCTAAAGGTTCAATAAACGGCATATTGTGATAGTGTGCCAGTCCAAAGGTATAAGGAATGTAGTCAAAAGAGCAGGGATCTAAAACTGCCTCTTCCCGGGCTACCGTGAAACGTCGTAAAAATTGCCGGTAATCCATATCGCCCCGCCGTTCAAGGCATGCATCCTGTACTTCCTTGCCGGAACTTAAGTTCCGCTTTCCGCTTCCTGATGAGATCTCCTGTTCTAGTTTTGGAAGCAGTTCCCGAAATTGCCGGAAAAAATCATGGGAAATATTCTGGGAATGCTGTGGCACGATGGAAGGACCGCTGCAGGATCCCTCCGGAACTTCCGGCTTTTCTGTGCGGTGAGGCCAGAATTCGTGGGAATCCAGATGAAAGGAGCAGGCTTTTTTGTATAGTTTCGTATCTTTTTGCAGTAAAGACAGGGCAGAATAGGGATGGATCAGGTCAGGTATTTCTTGACCTTCGTATTTTTCCGGTACGAGGTGCGCGGCAACAGCAGCTGCAGACAGATCACAGGCTGCATCCCATAATGTACCGTCTGCATCCTGCGGTTTTTCAAGATGAAGACAAAGGCAATGGATATGGGTGTGCAGATACATCAGCCTCAGGTGGGTGGCAGAATGCAAAAATTCCTCACATACGGAAGCAGGATGGTAAAAAAGAGCAGTGCCGTCTGTGCCAAAAGCAGAAGTAAGAGTATCGCAAGGGACGGGCTTTAAAATTCCAAAAGCTTCCGGAAAAGAAGAAAACTGTGTCACTGCTTCGTCTTGCAATAGTTGTATAATCTCTTTGGCATTTTGGAAAAGTACTGTAAAATGTTGTGTTTTCACGTATAAATCCTCTAAAATTAGGTAATTTCCACAGATTCTTAAAAATCGAGAATAATCCCGTGACAAAAATATGCAGAGATATTATAATATGAGCCAAAGAGCAAATGGACATAAAATACATATTTGCTGGGTAACTCATAATATTTATTACTTAGGTCTTTCCGTCTATTATACCATAGTTTGAGACAGATGTAACCGAAATGCAGCAAGGATAAAGAAAATAAGAAAGAACGGCCGAAGACAATTTGGAAAAGAATGGGAGAATTGTGATGGCAGAAAATATTTTTTTTGAAGATGAGCAAAAGAGAGAACTTTCTGAATACCTGAAATTTGATCTTGCTTCCCGTGAAAACTTAGGTGAGACTTTGCCGCTGATGGTCTATAGGCTTTTTGAGTATTCCATGAGGGAAGAGTTGATTGAAGAATTTGGGAAAGAGCGGCAGATCGAGGTGTTTCGGAAAGCAGGTTACCGGGCGGGGATTTTTTTCGCAGACCATATGCTGGATATTTCCTTGAATAAGAACGAGTTTCTTGCCATGCTGCAGAAAAAAATGGTGGAGCTTTGCATCGGTGTGCTTCGGATCGAGAGCATAGACGAGGAGAAAGAAACGATCATCCTTACAGTGGCAGAAGATGCAGATTGCTCCGGACTGCCTTTGCTTGGAGAGACTGTATGTAATTACGATGAAGGATTTATTGCCGGTATCTTTTCAAGGTATACAGGAAAAGAGTATACGGCAGTAGAGATCGACTGCTGGGCCAGCGGGGACAGGGTATGTCGGTTCCAGGTAGCCCCGAGAGAAGGCAGGTGAAAATGTGGAAGACAAGAATTGTGAGATGCTTTATGAATACTTAAGAAGTATTTTATACGATTCTAAGATACAGACACTGGATATTGAACAATTGGATGAGCCCTTCCAAAAACTTGGCAAAGGGCTGGTTTACCTTCAGTCCGCTGTAGAAGAGATGCTCCAGTATTCAGAGGACCTGTCCCACGGGAATTTAAAGAGGGATTATCCGAATAAAGAGAATTTCCTTTGCAACCATTTGAAAAACCTCCATGCCAATCTGAACCATCTGACCTGGCAGGCGAAACAAGTGGCTACCGGCGACTATTCCCAGCACGTTTCTTATTTGGGAGATTTCTCAGATGCTTTTAACATTATGACAGAGCAGCTGAAAGAGCGTGAAGCACTGTTGGAAGCAGAGAAGGAGCGAACTCAGAAAAGGCTTTCTGTGAAAGCGTACCATGATCCGGATACAGGGATCTATAATCGCTTGTATTACAATGAGTACATGGAAAAAATGCTCAGGGGGAAAAAGGATTTTACTTTAGTTTACATAGATCTGGACGGTTTAAAGTCTGTAAATGACAGGTTTGGACATAATGAAGGGGATCGGTATATCAGGGCATTTGTTTCTTTGGTGGGCAGCAGCTTTAGGAACACAGATGTGTTTGCACGTGTAGGCGGTGATGAGTTTGCCATCGTGGTATCTAATTGCCTGAAAAAAGAACTGAACGAGAAAATGGAAGAGCTGAGAAAAGTATTTGCAGGGGCATATTCCTGTGTTTACCCTGCATCCTTCAGTTTTGGGATCGTAGAGATAGACGGAAAAGAAAACAAGAAATCTTTTGAAGAGATCAAAAATGATGCGGACGATGCCATGTACCGTTACAA
>JALFIB010000144.1 GCA_022776305.1 Lachnospiraceae bacterium | reverse complement strand
ACTTAAAGTAACAGGGGAAGTCAAGATATGCCAACACCAGTGAATCATCCCTATGGCCTTCCGCCGAAGCAACACTCCTACCTTTTCCCCCTCCTGCCCTTACCATCAAACAATCCTGCCAATACTCCTGAAAAAGCAAAGTTGTATCAGTCTCCGATTCCTCTTCTGCCTCCGATTTATCTTCTGTCTCTGCCTCACCGTCCGTCTCCGACCCATTATACTGATCTATCTCGCCTTGCATGCCGGATCCTGCTTCCGTCCCTGCTTCGCATTTCATGCCGGATTCTGCTTCTGGGCCTCTCGCGGCTTCCATGTCGGATTCGTTTTCCATGCCAGATTCTGTTTTTGGTCCGGTCTCGGCTTCCATATCGGATCCTGTTTCTGATCCCGTCGTACCTTCCATGCCGGGTCCTGATGCTGAGTCTGGCACGCCTTCCATACCGGATTCTGCTTCTGTGCCTATCGCACTTCCCATATCGAATCCTGCTTTCGAGCCCGTCGTGCCTTCCATCCCGGGTTCTGATGCTGAGCCCGTTCCCTCTTCTACAAGTGTTCCAGTTTCTATGTCTGGCTCATCATCCATATCAATCCCGGCTTTGCCTTCTCCATTTTCCACTCCAGCTTCTATGCTCACTCCAGCTCCTATGCCAGTTCTGCCTTCTGCTGTTGCCAAACTATCCGTTTTTTCATTCATAACATTTTCCGTATATGTTCCCACCTCGGATGCACTCATATAATCGCTCCCGATGTACATAAAAAGAACGACACAAATAAGAGACAGGATACCTGTCCTTTTTGCTTTTTTAAAAAAATTCATATTTTCTCCTTTTTCAACTGTAGTTATCAATCTTATGATGCCAAAGTCAACGGAGACGCGGAAGCGCGAAGCCCGAAACAATCCGCATGGCATCTAATAGCTCTAACATTATCTTAATAAAAATATAACAGGGAATATCCGGCGAACGCCGTAAGGTCTTTAGACATGATATATATTAACATATTGTATGTAATATTTCAATTATTATTTTTATTATTTCTATTTTTTATGCTGTTCTTACTTCAATTCAAGTCGAACGCACACGAGAGTTGACGCGTGATTCTAGTCAGCTAAAGCTGACATCTTTCTTCTCAAAATCGCGGCACATCCCTTATTTTCTTCCATCTGACATGTAGTTTTTTTCACTTGTTACGTGGCAACTCTCATTTTCTTCTAGCTGACATGTAATTTCCCCCACTTGTTACGTGGTAATTCTCATTTTCTTCTAGCTCACATGTAATTTTCCCCACTCGTTACGTGATACTTCTCATTTTCTTCTAGCTGACACGTAATTCACCCATTTGCTACACGATAATTCTCATTTTTTTCTAATCTGACATGCAGTTACGCTTTAACTTCAAAACAAGCACAATGCTTCTCTTTTTTTAACCGAATCAAGTAAGTCCCCCACTTCAAATATGCAGGGCATTAAGTGGCGGGGGCTTGCTTGTATCAGGTGGGTACAAACCCCATCTGATAAACTGCGAAGCAGTTATTCGGTTATGAGCAAGTCAAACAGGTTCCAAACTAATCTTTTAAGCTTTTTCCGGTTCAAGGTACGTGTTCTTATACTCTTCCCTGATTTCTTCCGGGACCAGGCTTCCGCCGGTGGCCCACACAATGTGGACGGAGTCCTGCATCAAGCTTGCCAGATGGTTCTCCGCCAGATGATTTCCTTTCGGTTGATTCTCAACCAGATTGTTCTCCGCCAGATGGTTCTCTGTCAAATGGTTCTCTGTCAAATGATTCTCTGCCAGATATTTTTCTATTTCGCTGCTTTTTCCCATCTGAACTGCCCCTTGGAAAGCAGCACATGCACTGGGTTCTAAAAAGATTTGTTCGGATTTTAAGAAATCCCGCATATAATCATATAGCTTTCCATCCTGAATGGTAAATTCTCCGCTCAGCGTGCGCTTCATCACACTGCCCACGAAACCGGACGGCCTTCCCACTGCCAGACCGTCTGCATGGGTCATGCCGGAAAGCCCCATATCCTGGACTGAAATTTTGTTGTTTAATCCTGTCACCATGCCCACCAGCATGCAGGGTGATTGCGTAGGTTCCACAAAAAAGCAATGGACATGGTCCTGAAATACCTGTTTTAATCCGAAGGTGATTCCACCGGGCGCTCCTCCCACTCCGCAGGGTATATATACAAACAATGGATGGCTTTCATCGATCCGGATGCCTTTTTCCTCCAGTTGTCCCACCAAGCGCTTCGCTGCTACTGCATAACCGAGAAAAAGTGTCTTTGAATTCTCGTCATCCACAAAATAGCTTTTGGGATCCAACTGGGATAACCGCCTGCCCTCTCTCACTGCTTCACTATAATCAGAATCGTATTCCTTTACCGTAACGCCATGGCTTCTCAGTAGATCCTTTTTCCACTGTTTGGCATCCGCAGACATATGGACTATAACATGGTAACCGACGGCTGCCCCCATAATTCCTATACTCATACCTAGATTTCCTGTAGATCCCACCTGAATGGTATATTGGCTGAAAAACTCCCGGAATTTAGGATCTGCCAAGCAGGAATAATCTTCTTCTAAAGTGAGAAGCCCTTGCTCCAAAGCCAGATCTTCCGTGTGTTTCAGTACCTCGTAAATGCCGCCCCTTGCTTTAACGGAACCTGCAATAGCTAAATGGCTGTCCTGCTTTAATAACAATCTTCCCTTCAGATTACTTCCATATTTTTGATTTATAGTATCCTTCATATAAGGAATATCAATGAGTTCTGACTCGATCAACCCATTTTTGTTCTTTGTTTCTGGAAAGCATGCTTCAATGAAAGGTGCAAATCGTTTCAGCCGCTCTTCCGCCTCCTCCACATCTTGCATGGTCAGCTCACACTCCTGCATGCTCTCAGCAAAAGAAGTTTTCTGCGGATTCAGCCAGACGATCTCCTCTCCTCTTTCAATTTTATTCAGAATAGGGAACTCTTCTTCTAATTTTACCATTTTCATGCCTCTCTCCTGATCTATGCGATACATTTATATTTTACAACTATCGTATAGTTTTATATCAAAAAAGTCTGTGAATTCTTATATAAAAAAGTAGACTATACAAAATGTATAGTCTTTTTCACCACATTCTTTAACATGATTAGTTAACCATGTTCTTTATAGTCTCTAAATCTTCCTTGATATCTGTCAGAGAATTGCCGACGGAACATATTCCTTGTATTTCCTCAAGCTTTTTTTGAATATCATCAACCCTTGAGCAAACATCACTCGAGAAACTCTCTAATATCCGATTGAAATCCAGATTATTTTCTAAGCGTAACATCTTGTCCCCATATACCGATAAAGCCTGAACAGCATCCACCAACAATTCTTTTTCGCTTTTAACCATCAATCTATCTTTATCAGATTCAATTTTTTCTCTCTCCAAAATAAGGTCTGCAGCTGCTCTCCTCTGCACATTCTTTATTTCCTCTTCGCATTCTTTTCGTATTTCTTCAGCCATCCTATTTGCCATTGCTTTTATCTCTTTATTTTTATTAAATAATCTTACACATACATAGGCAAGTATAATTATAATTACAAATAATAATAATTTATCCATTGTTGTATCTCTCTTTCTAAATGCCGTCAACACAAAATCTAGAGTAACATTTTTCGATTCCGTTTCAGTAACCCTCTTATAAAACATCCCACTTACCACAGCCTTCAACCCGAATCAATGGTAAGAGATAAAACCATCATAAATGCTTCATTAACACAGCCTCAGCCTGTGGTATAGGATGAATCAAGTAGAACAATACGTCGCTTTACTTGCATTTTTACTTCCAAAAACTAACCAATAAGCTTCATATTATGTGGTATTTCTTTATTAATTTTTATTATATATAAAATTTAGTTAAATAGCAACCCAACATTTTGATATATTATTCCATTTCTTTATCATTGATAACCTCTAATCACAATTGAAATGAAGATTTATACCCTGCATAAAATCCTGTTTCTTCTGTCAAAGCTCCAAATTCCAGAATATCCCTCCAAAACCTCACGTACATTATCTGAACAGTTCTTATATAAATATCCATCTATTTTACACCAATTTAATGGGAAATTATAAGAATCTACAATGCTTTGTATGAATTAAAAAAACCCGTAAATACCAGTTTTCCAGCATTTACGGGCCTTCTTCTCATACATGTGATACGTCTCGGAAATTAGTCCTGTACGTACGGCATAAGTGCTACGTGACGAGCTCTCTTGATTGCTACAGTCAGTGCTCTCTGATGCTTTGCACAGTTTCCTGTGA
>JALFIB010000138.1 GCA_022776305.1 Lachnospiraceae bacterium | reverse complement strand
AGAAGTGGCGGAGATTTAACACTTGTTGGAGGAATTGAAGCGAATGTGAAGGACTATGTTTGTCCGGACGGATGTGTATGCTTTCGAATGACAGTCGAAAAGACAGGCGCAGAAAATTTTTACAAAGGCAAATATTATCAGGAGTAGAGGGAAAATGGCGTTTGATTTCAAGAAAGAATTTAAAGAATTTTATATGCCGAAGAATAAGCCTGAAATAGTGACTGTTCCAAAGGCAAATTACATCGCTGTTAGAGGAAAAGGTAATCCGAACGAAGAAGGCGGCGAGTACAAGCAGGCGGTAGGCATATTATATGCGATAGCGTATACTCTGAAAATGAGCTATAAGTCAGATTATAAAATTGAAGGATTTTTCCAGTATGTAGTTCCGCCATTGGAAGGTTTCTGGTGGCAAGACGGAGTGGAGGGCTGTGATTACAGTATAAAAGCTGAGTTTAATTGGATATCAGTAATAAGACTTCCCGATTTTGTGACAAAGAAGGATTTTGATTGGGCGTTGGAAACTGCATCTGCAAAGAAAAAAATGGACTGTTCCGGAGCCGAATTCCTTACAGTTGATGAGGGTTTGTGTGTTCAGGTTATGCATCACGGACCTTTTGATGATGAGCCCGCAACGGTTGCGATTATGGATAAATATCTGGAAGATCATGGATACCGTAATGATTTTAGCCGTGGCAGACTTCACCATGAGATATATATGTCTGATGCAAGAAAGGTTGCTCCTGAGAAGTGGAAGACTGTAATCAGACATCTAATATGTAAAAAATCATTCTAAATAGAATATAGACACCTTATCTGCGATGACAAGATTCTGTTTTGAAAACACAGAACTTATGGGGTGATTTCTCTATTTTTGTTTTAAAATGTCGCCTGGTATGCGACCAAGAAAAGACCTGGGATTGATATATTTGTATATAGAGAACATTTGTTATGCAAATGTATTCGATGAAGGATGAGCCATTATGATGAATGAAAATAGCTGTGAAAAAGTTAAATTTGGTTTATAATGAGAATATGAAATAGTAAAGCAGGTGTAAAGTATATGGCAAACAAAGAATTGATTGAAGAAGTTGGAAAGTACATAGACAAATACTACGAGCCAGGGACAGATGATATTAAGTTGGATGAAGAAATGAAGTCCATCTTTGATAAAATAACAAGCTTCCGGAAAAAGAGAAAGGAACAGAAGAAGCAGGAAGCACCTGCTGACTATGAGACAGATATGTCTGCTCCAGCGGAATTTGACATGGGCAGCATGAAAAAAACGAAGATTACCAAAGAAATGTCGCAGACAATGGCGACAAACCGGAACATAGATGATCTGATGAACCAGATGGAAGAGACTTTTTCAGAACGTCTTCTTCGTATGATTGATGAGAGGGGATTGACAGATTCTGAAGTATATACAAAAGCATATGTTGACCGGAGACATTTTTCAAAGATCCGGAAAGATATCAACTACACACCAAATAAGAAAACGGTGCTGGCTTTTACAATAGCATTGGAGTTATCCCTGGATGAAGCAAAGGATTTGCTCCGCAGTGCCGGATTTGCGTTATCCAGAAGTTCCAAAACAGATATTATAGTGGCATATTTTTTGCAGAATAAAATCTATGATATGTTTGAAATCAATGACGTACTGTATGCTTATGGACAACCGATATTTGGTTAAGTGAAAAGGAAAGGCGAAATTTCAATGTCGCCTGGTATGCGACCAACTCAGTTGGTTCTGTATATAAAATGTGATTATAAACGATTGAAGGAGGTAATCACATGAATACAGGATTAACTGAGTTGGTTTTTATTTTAGACAGAAGTGGTTCCATGGGAGGTCTTGAGAGCGATACAATCGGTGGATTTAATGGAATGATTGAGAGACAGAAGTCAGAAGGTAAGCAGGTAAATGTGACAACCGTGCTGTTTGATGATCAGGTGGAAATCATTCATGACCGGTTTCCAATTGAAATTATCGAGCCATTAACAGAAAAAGAATACTATGTCCGAGGCTGTACTGCACTTCTGGATGCAGTGGGAGCTGCAATTGAAAAGATTGATAATGTCCAGAAACATCTCCCAGAATCGCACAAAGCCGGAAAAGTTATTTTCGTTATTACTACGGATGGATTGGAAAATTCCAGTGAAAATTTTACATATGAACAGATCCGGAGAATGATCAGTGCAAAAAAAGAGTGTGGATGGGAATTCCTATTCCTTGGAGCCAACATTGACGCAGGAAAAGAAGCAGAAAAGATTGGTATTGCCCGAAACCGTTCTGTGACATATGAAAATGACCCGGAAGGTATTGCTATCAATTTTAGAGCTGTGGGGAAAGCACTCTCTGAGGCTGTAGATGCAAAATGTACAGAAGTAGTTTTTGATGATGACTGGAAGAGCGATATTGTGAAATATCGTGAAGAAAAACAAACCGGAAAAAGAGGAGATAAAAGATATGAGTAAAAAAGAAAAGTCTTTTTATCCTACAGGGATTCACGGAATCAGGCGAGGAGATATCTATTATGTAGACTTTGGAAAAATAGAAGATGTAGTGGGATGTGAAGCTGCAAAAAAGAGGCCAGTCCTGATTGTGCAGAATAATTTGGGGAATAAAGTGTCAGATACTGTAATTTGTCTGTGCCTTACGTCTCGGTGTAAAGGAAATATTCCATATCATGTGTATTATAGTGATATGAATATTGTAAAGGTTCCAAGTGACATTTGTGCAGAACAAATACAGACAGTAGATAAATGCAGACTGATAGATTATTGTGGCAATGTTGGAGAACGTGTAATGAATGAAGTGGATCATGCTTTGGCACACAGTCTGGGTATGAAACATTCAGAAGATGGAGTTCTGGAGTTGGAAACAGCAAAACAAGTGGAGCTTGTGCAAGACACTCTTGTTTCTGCATATCGCTTTTTACAAGAACAAGTAATATTTTGGAATAATATGGATATTAAATTACTGGCTATGAAAAATGATATTGCGCAGTTAGAAGAAGAGATAGAGTCCATACTGAATTTCATAGAGGATACCACTTACAATGCAGCTCAAGGATATCGTATGTACAAGCTTCTTCGAGATAAGAGGACTGAGAGAAAACAAATATTGAAAGAAGTGATATGTATGGAAGCGTTGCTGGAACAGGTGGATTGCAAAAAAATGGCAGGCTCATTTCAGAGCAGTCTGGATAATGCAAGTCGTAGAATACAAGACGCAAATAGAATTAGCATAGTAAAAGAATTACAGATGGAAGATCATGATACAGCTCAAAGTAGGGAGACTGACACAATCAGCGAGAAAGAGACGATAAACGAACAGAAAGCCAGTTAGGCAATATGACGAAGGAGGAAAAAGATTATGGCAATGATGGAGTGCCCGAATTGTGGCGAACAGGTATCAGATAAGGCGAAAAAGTGTGTGCATTGTGGAGCTGTTCTGATACCGGAAGAAAAAAGATACTGTCAGGAATGTGGAGCAGAATTGG
>JALFIB010000130.1 GCA_022776305.1 Lachnospiraceae bacterium | reverse complement strand
TCAGCAGATGCTGAGGCCACCGTCGATGACCAGATTGTGTCCGTTGATCATCTGTGCACCGTCACTTGCGAGGAAAGCGGCAGCTGCGGCAATTTCGTCCATTTCTCCAAAGCGGTGTACCGGGATCTGGGCCAGTTTTTTCTCTGCACGTTCACCGGACCAATATGCTCGTGACATAGGTGTCATGACTACCGTAGGAGAGATGGCATTTGTAGTAATACCATACTGTCCCCATTCAAGGGCCAGCGTTCTGGTTACAGAAAGCAGTCCTGCCTTGCTGGCAGAATAGGCGATATGGTTTTCCACAGCGCTGATTCCTGCATCGGATGCAATGTTGATGATCCGGCCGCCGTTGCCTTTGGCGATCATGATCTTGCCTGCTTCCTGGGCAAGGAAGAAAGCGGCTTCCAGATTTACGCTGAGGACATGCTCGAATTCTTCCTCCTCAATGTCAAGGGCAGGGATTCCGGAAGGTACTCCGGCGCTGTTGACGAGAATGTCAATGGTTCCGCATTCTGCTTCAATTTCATGAAGGACTTTCCGGGCTGCCTGATGGTCAGTAATATCCAGAATCTTTCCGGATACAGAACACCCCAGTTCTTTTGCGATTTCTGGTGTCTCGGGACGTCTGCCAAGGATTACCACCTTTGCACCGCGGCAGGAGAGGACTTCTGCGATGGATTTTCCGATACCGCTTGTTCCTCCGCTGACAACGGCTACTTTTCCATCGAGTCGCATGTCATAATCAAATTTTTTGTACTCACTCATGTCTGTTTCCTCCTAATAAAAATATTTGTATCTGTTCATAGCCAATCAAAATTCGGATTCCCACCATATGTCATTTCCGTCTGAATAGGCGATGATCGTGCCACTCTCATCGGTTCGGTAGACCGTTACACCCTGATCTTCAAGTTTTTGAAGAGTTTCCCAATGGGGGTGGCCGTATTCATTTCCGGCCCCGCAGCTTATGACCGCGTAGTCCGGTTTTACTGCTGAAAGCAGCTCGTCTGTGGTGGCGTTAGAAGAACCGTGGTGGCCACAGCAAAGGACATCGCTCTGTAGCCGAAGTCCGGAAGTACAGATGTCGTTTTCACTTTCTTCTTCTGCATCTCCGGTGACCAGAAAATGGTTTTTTCCGTTTGCGATACGGACTGCAATGGAATTATTATTCGAGTCTTCATATTCGTGTTCCGGAGAGAGCACCGTAAAAGAAGAGGAACCAAGGGAAAAGGTTTCTCCCACGGAAGGATGATGGATCGTGAGGCCTTTTTCTTCCACCGAACGGATGAAAGATTCGTAGGTAGAAGAACCATGTGTATAATCAGGCGCTATGACATTCTGTACATCAAATACATGGAGAGCACCGATCAGACCGCTGATATGGTCTGCATCATAATGAGAGGCAATGATATAATCCAGCGTTGAGATCCCCTGCTGTTTTAAATAGGAGACCACAAAGGAAGAGGAGTCAGCATTGCCGCCGTCATACAGCATGGCGTGCTCATCGGAGCGTACCAGAACGGATAGTCCTTCCCCCACATCAAGAAAATGTACTTCAAAGTATTGCGTCCCCGTATTTTCAGTATGTTCCGGAATGCCGAGAATCTCGGCGATACGGCCTGCCTGCGGATAGCTTTTTTCGATACTTCCAAGAAAAGAACCGGTCTGCTCCGGAAATAGGAAAGCCAATATACAGAAAAGCAGCAAAAACGGTAGGAATAGACGGCGCAGCCTTCTGGCAAGATGGTTTTTAGGGTGTTTCTTGTTTTTCTTGTAGTTTTTCACACTAACTCCTTTCGTCTTACAACTATTATAATCCAATGCCGGACATTTTCAAGAAGATTCCCAACAGTAGGATTCAGGTAAAAATATGATAAAAGTGTGAGAAAAGAGAATTTATGAAAGAATATAGTAGATGAAATAACAAAAACTTGTTATAATGTGCCCGTAAGCTACAAACCGTGCATTCCCACAAACGATCAAAGCGACTGCTTTCAGGAAAACTTGGTTGGCTGTGAGGATATAGGGCGGCAGCCCCGCATATTGGTAATTCAAACAATTTAGAAGATCTTAATGCAAGAAAGGAGATATTTATATGTATTGTTACAGAAAAGTGACGGATGACCTTTACTGGGTCGGAAGCAATGACCGTCGTTTGGCTATGTTTGAAGGTGTTTATTCCGTGCCGGATGGAGTTTCTTACAACTCCTATCTTTTGCTGGACGAGAAGACCGTATTGTTTGATACGGTTGACAAAGCCGTAAAGGGAGTGTTCTTTGAGAACATTGCAGAAGTATTAGGCGAAAGAAAGCTGGATTACATGGTGATCCACCATATGGAGCCGGACCATTCTGAGGCGATTCAGGAAGTTGTAATGCGCTATCCGGAAGTGAAGATCATCTGCAATGCAAAAATTGCGAAAATGATCAAACAGTATTTTGATTTTGATATTGATTCCCGTGCGATCCTGATGAAAGAGGGCGACAGCTTCAGCACAGGAAAACATAATCTGGTATTTGTAATGGCTCCCATGGTTCACTGGCCTGAGGTTATGGTATCTTACGATACAACAGACAAGATCCTGTTCTCAGCAGACGCATTCGGTACATTCGGTGCATTAAACGGTGCGTTGTTTGCAGATGAAGTGAATTTCGAGAGGGATTATCTGGATGAGGCAAGAAGATATTATACAAATATCGTTGGAAAATACGGTGATCAGGTACAGACTCTCCTGAAGAAAGCAGCTACCCTTGAGATCAATATGATCTGCCCGCTCCATGGCTTCGTTTGGAGAAAGAATATTGCAGATTATGTTGGAAAATACATGCATTGGAGCTCCTACGCACCGGAAGAGTACGGTGTAGTGATCGCTTACGCATCTGTTTACGGACACACAGAGAATACTGTTGAGATTCTGGCATGCCGTTTGAGAGAGCGCGGTGTGAAGACTGTGATGTATGATGTTTCTGTGACTCCGGCTTCTGATATTATCGCGGCAGCCTTTAAGTGGAGCCATCTTGTTTTTGCATCTACCACATACAATGCAGGAATTTTTGTTAATATGGAAGCGCTTCTTTATGACCTTGTTGCACATAATATCCAGAACCGTACCGTTGCATTGATTGAAAATGGTTCCTGGGCGCCCACAAGCGGTTCACTGATGCGCGGCCTGCTTTCAAAATGTAAAAATATGACAATTCTCGATGAAACATTGACAGTAAAATCTTCCTTGAAGAAGGAGCAGCTCTCAGATGTAGATGCTTTGGCAGACGCATTGGCAAGTTCCATTCCG
>JALFIB010000047.1 GCA_022776305.1 Lachnospiraceae bacterium | reverse complement strand
GAGGTTGATGTCTTCCATCGGTACTACCTGTGCGTATCCGCCGCCTGCTGCACCGCCCTTAACGCCGAATACCGGTCCAAGTGACGGCTCACGGAGTGCTACGCAAACCTTCTTGCCAAGCTTTGACATACCGTCTGCAAGTCCTACTGTAGTTGTGGTCTTTCCTTCACCAGCCGGTGTCGGGTTGATAGCTGTAACGAGGATCAGCTTTCCGTCTTTCTGGTCTGTCTCTTTTAAAAGGTTGTAATCGATCTTTGCCTTATAATTTCCGTACTGCTCCAAATATTTTGAATCAATACCAGCTTTTGCTGCGATCTCCGTAATCGGAGACATAGTAGTTTCCTGTGCGATTTCAATATCTGTCTTGAATCCCATAGTAAACGAACCCTCCTATATATGTTTTTACATTATTTAATAATATTTTTCATTGTACCGATAATGACATCACATGCCACGACCAGATCTTCCGCATGGAAAGATGCCGGGAAGTTATCACTGAACAGGATCTGTGAGGATGGCGGGAATTCCTCGTCTCCACCCCAAATCTGGAAACGAATGAAGAATCCGTCAAATACTTCGATCTCATAACCTGCATCGCCAGCCTTGATCTTTTTGGCACCCATTTTTTCAAGTGCACTGCAAAATGCGTCTATACGGTTTCCATAAGAAAATGCAAGGCGCATCATGCATCTTCCGTTAAACTGGCGGTAATACACTTCTCCCCATGGCACTTCACGGTA
This sequence comes from Lachnospiraceae bacterium, assembly GCA_022776305.1. GTDB lineage: Bacteria > Bacillota > Clostridia > Lachnospirales > Lachnospiraceae > Choladousia. The sequence continues at coordinate 1,418 of JALFIB010000047.1, read as the reverse complement.
TGTGAGAAATTTACCGGTACTGTTTGCCTGACAGCCTTCTATCAGGAACCGGATCACGAGGATCTTAGCTGCGTTCATTTCCAGCAGCGGGCACCACTCGTCATCCGCCTCAACACGTTTCACTGAAAACTCCGGAAAACCTATTTCATAATCCTTTCCCAGAAATCTTACAGTAAAACATTGTTTTTCCTCTGAAAAAGGGAACCCGGTACGATTACTGACCTCCAACGGGTCTTTTTTCACATACTCTTCTTTATAATGCTCGAAAGGAACCCGTTCCTTGTTGTCTTTCTCGTATTCAATATTCATACCTTTCTCCTTCTTTTCCGATTTTATTTCATCTCTAATGACGGGAATAATGTTGCGTCTGTATGCGGCAGGAAACAGCATGCAACAAACTCATCCATGTATGTCGGCTCATTGCTGAGCTCAAGATAAGTCATATTGTGGGCCACATCAGCCACTTTTTCCTCTGCCTCTGTAGAATACAGCATTGCATATGCGCCGGAAAGGGATGAGTTACCGATATACGTAAACTTATCTAATTCCACATCCGGGAACATACCGATGTTTACAGCATTTTTCATATTGATTCCGCTACCGATTCCGCCGGCTACATAAATGCGGTCGATCATGCTTACATCAAAATCAAGGGACTGGAGCATGACACGGATCGCAGAGAAAATAGCACCTTTCGCGCGGATAAAGTTATCGATATCCACTTCGGTCAGCTCAATGTCTTTAACAGAAGCTGCTTCATCTTTAAATGCGATAACAAAGCTACCCATTCCGTATTCGTCATGGCGTACCCTGTTTCCTTCACGGATAAATTTACCCTTCGGGCTAATGATACCACAGCGGAACAGTTCACTGATAATATCAATGATACCGGAACCGCAAATACCTACCGGCTTCTGGCCTTCATCACCAACAATCTTATAAGTAGGCTCCATGGTATCCTTGTCGATGGTGCATGCTTCAATGGCACCGTCTGTGGCACGCATACCACAGCTGATATCCCCGCCTTCAAAAGCAGGTCCTGCGGAGCAGGCACAGCTCATCATGAATTCAGAGTTTCCGAAAACAAGCTCTCCATTGGTTCCCAAATCGATAAACAAGGACATCTCTTCCTTGTTCCATATGGTACTTGCAAATGTACCGGCAGTGATATCTCCGCCCACGTAGCTTCCGATATTTGGAGCTATGATGATACGTGCATGCGGATAAATATGGATCCCAAGATCCTGCGCATACATGGAATCTGTCTCAAAGAATGTGGGAATAAATGGTTCCATACGTACCGGATCTGCATCTACTCCTGCAAACAAATGGTTCATTGTGGTGTTGCTTGCTACACACATCCTGTAGATATGCTGCGTAGAGATTTTAGCAGAACGGCACATCTCATGGATCAGCGG
>JALFIB010000026.1 GCA_022776305.1 Lachnospiraceae bacterium | reverse complement strand
AACATCCTTTATGTCGAATATACCGGAGATTTACATCAGTCAGTTACAGATATGGATTTCACTGACGATCTGCCGGAAGACAGTGAAGAAGAACGTTTCCGAAAACACAACCGTTTTCTTCGCTCTCTGAAGGATGATACCCTGCTCATCATAGATAATTTTAATGTGACCTCTACACAGGACAGTTTTCTGTCAGTAGTGTTGAAATACCGCTGCCGGATTCTTTTTACGACAAGAAGTAAATTTGATGGACACTGCATTCTGCAGCTAAAAGAAATACGGGAATCCTCCAGCCTGTTTCAACTGGCATCTGCATTTTATTCGGAAGCAGAAGAACACCAGACGCTTGTGGAAGAGATCATAGAAACTGTTCACCGCCATACTTTTGCAGTAGAACAGGCAACAAAACTTCTGGAAAATGGGATTTTACCTCCGGAGCAATTACTGGATAAACTCCGGGAAAAAAAGGCATCCTTTGAAAATGGAGACAAAATCAACGCCATCAAGGACGGACAGAACAGCAAGGCAACTTACTATAACCATATTCACACCCTGTTCTCCCTTTATTCCATTTCACAGGAACAACAGGATATCATGCGTAATCTGTGTTTTCTGCCTCCTGCCGGTATTTCCGCCCGCATCTTTGCTGACTGGCTTGGATTGACCACTTTAAATGACATCAATGATCTGATTGAGACAGGTTTTGTACAGGCAAACACCCGGCATACCATTTCCCTGCATCCGATGATTCAGGAAATTGCCCTTTCGGAAACCAGACCTTCCGTCACGAGCTGTCACACTTTGCTGGATTCCCTTCAAAAAATATGTTTGATGCATGGCATGGAGGTCAGCTATTACAAAAAATTGTTCCAGACAGTGGAAAATATCATTCACCTGATTGAAAAAGATGATATATCCAAATACCTGCTGTTTTTAGAGGATGTCTTCCCATATATGGAGAAATACCACTACCAAAAGGGTATGAGAGAGATACTCCGGGAATTGAAGCAAATTTTAAAAGAAAATAATTATGGCACCACTTTTGATCGGGCACTGTTGCTGGATTATCAGGCAACCATGGAAACAAAACCAGAAAAAGCCATCAAACTGGAAAAAGAAGCACTTGCGCAGATCAAAGAAATCACAGAAGCTAATGCCCACCTTGCTTCCAACCTTCATGCTAATCTTGGTGGTCTTTACCGCATGAACGGTCAGAAAGAACTTGCAAAAGAACACATGGAAAAGGGTATCTTGTTACTGGAACAGTATAAGCTGCTTCATACCAATGACAGTATCCCGCAGATCAACAATTACGCTGCCTTATTGACAGAAATGCAGGAACCGGAGCGGGCAATGTCGGCTCTCCAGAAACTGGCACAGATTATCAAAGACTATAATTCGGGTCACTGTCTGGATTATGCCCAGGTACAGGAATCCATGGGAAATATCTGCCTGATTACAGCAAATATCTCACAGGCAAAAAAACATTTCAAAAAAGCTATGAAAATCTATGAGGATGTCTGGGCAAATGAGCCGGAATTGATTGAAGAAAAATATCAGGAAATTCAGGAATTATACCCACAGGTCGGCATTGCACTGGCAAAAGGCATCTTGGCTTCAATAAATAAACAGGAATAATTTTACGGCGGACAGGGTTGTCCGCCGTTGTCTATCATCTTGTTCTTTTCTGTTTTAGGGGGAAGTCCTCATACTCTATCTAAAAAAGTTTTTTATTTTTGAAACAAGCCTGAAGCAATACAAAAATCTCCAATCTTCCTAAAATCATCCCGATAATCTCAATCAAAAGGCATACGGAAGTGGTTCCTGCACTCGTAACTCCAATGGAAAGTCCCACCGTACCAAGTGAGGAAGCAAACTCAAACGCACCTTCCAGTAAGGTACATCCGGAAAAGAATGTCAGAGCAATCGTCCCCACCACATAGACCAAAAGATACGTCTGTGCATAGGTAGACGCTTCTTCCACCTGCGTTCTGTCCAGTAATTCTTTTTCTGTTCCCTTACAGTAATACGTGAGCGTTACCATCCGGTCCGGTATCATTTTTTTCTTTATGTTCCATGCCAGATTCTTCATCAACCTGCATACCCTACCCAGCTTGATTCCTCCTGCCGTAGATCCGATCCCACCGCCAATGATCATAAGCAGGATCATGACTGCCAGCGCTGTCTCGGGCCACTCACGATAACTGCAGGTAGAATACCCGGTGGTGGATAATGCAGAAAACGCATTAAAAAGAGCCAGTTCTGTACTCTCTCCTGCAGATATCCCACTTTTTGCCAAAAACAGAGTCATCACCGGAACCGTGAGTACGGTCAGGCCAGTCAAAAAACGAATCTCACTTGCGCGCAGAAAATCCCGAATACGCCCACGGAACAATAACAACAACAAAGAAAAATTCGTTGTTCCAATCAACATTAACAAAATGGTGATCCATTCAATGGGAAGGGAATGATAATAGCCGATACTGTCCAGCCGGTTGGAAAAACCACCCGTAGACAATGCACACATGGTATGAACGATGCTGTCAAAAACAGGCATCCCGAATATGGTATACAAAATCGTGCCTGCAATCAGGAAAAATCCATACATCATTCCAATCACTTTTACTGTTTTTCCAATGGTAGGCATTAATTTGTCCGGATGCCCCTCTGCCTGGTACAACGTAACCGAATCCTTTTCCTGTATAAAAAGGAGCATCATCATCACAAACCCCAGACCGCCCACATACTGCAGGAAACCTCTGTAGAAAAGGAAAATATGCGGCAGCCGCTCCACATCCAGTACCGAAAGCCCGGTAGTGGTAAATCCGCTTACCGCTTCAAAAAGTGCCTGCACAGGAGTCATATTTCCATACAGCCAGAATGGAACTGCTGCAAGCGCAAATCCATACAGCCATGCAAACACCACCAGTCGGCTGCTGCTCATCTTTCTTGTCTTTCTGTGGCATACTGCCAGCCCCAATGCAATGGAAACTGCAGCTGGTACAAAGAACTTCCAGGCAAGAACGATTTCTTTTGGGTAAAATGGAAGAACCAGAAGTGGGACAAACAGAATACATCCCTCTAATACCATCATTTTCCCCATCACTGATATTCCATTACGATGCAGCATATTCCGTCAGCTCCTTTATCTGGTCAAGTTTGCCCTTGTCCGAAGTAATGATCAAAAGCACATCCCCTTCTGTGATGCGGGTATCCCCTCTGGGGATCAGGCTCTGGTCTCCCCGAAGAATACAGCCAATAATCACTTCCTTTGGAAGATTCAGTTCCCATAATTTCTTCCCTGCAACTGACGAGTTTTTCGGAATTGGCAGTTCCAGAATCTGAATCCTTCCCTCGTCAACCGGTATCAGCCTAGTCATCTCATCCATGACTGCCTGTTCCTCCATGATGTTCGTGATCATATTCAGTGCACAAACCACCCGGTCAATTCCCATCTGGTAGAAAAAATTCGTTTTCGATGGATCATTTAAAAGAGCCACTGTTTTCTTCACATGAAAGAACTGTTTACACATTTCACAGATGACAAGATTACTCTCGTCACTGTCTGTCAGGGCAATCGCCACCTGGCAGTTTCCGGCAGCTGCATCCTCCAGAATAAATCTTTTACTTCCGTCTCCAAAAATAACATTCAGCCTGTTTACTTCTGCCAGTTTTTCACAAGCTTCATAATCCTTATTAATGACTGTCACACGATATCCCTTTTTCAGCAAGGAAGTGGCAAGGGATCTGGCTTTATGGAATCCTCCCACGATCAGAATATTTTTTTGTTCTTTCTTTTTATTCCACATATGTTCCACCTCCGATTTCAATGTAATTGGCAATTTCCTTCTCCGACAGTTCTGACGGGCAGATCGTATCTATCCCCATCTCTTTTACCAGCGCAATCTTCTCTTCATCATAGATCCTTGCCACAACCTTCGGAATATGGAACATCTTTTTTGCAATCTGTGCCGCACAGATATTCACACAATCATGATCAGTAACAGCAATAAAAGCTGCAGCATCCGAAAGGCCGAAAGCTTCTAGTCTCTCCATATCTGTCGCACTGGCTGTTAGCGTCAGCCCGCCATAAGAATATGGCAATTTTCGGAATGCCGTTTTATCACAATCCAGAACCATTACATCTTTTTTCTCTTCTGAAAGCTTTCCCGCTATGCTTGCACCCAGAGACGCCCGCATCCGGCGATCACCGTACATTCATTTCCCTTTCCTGTCATTTCAATCCCTCCTATTTTCTTACAAGATGTCCTACATGATGTTCATCGTAAACCACTTTAAACTGTGGATCATTCTGCACCGGACAATCTTCCTCTGTATAGGCACATCTTCCAGAAGGATACATGGTCCCATATTGTTCCATGTTATATCGTGCGGGAATGTAAGTCGGATCCAGTGCGTAAGCTGCACGAAAATGTTTCATTGCCAAAACATGATTACGCTCTTTTTCCATCAGGATTCCCATCAGGTTATGAGGGATCGCTAAATGCGGATTCTGAAGCATTGCCTCACACAGTTTTTTTTCACATTCTTTATATTCATGCTGAACGATCAGCCTTTTACATCTGTCTTCTAATTTCTCAGCCATTTTGTTCTCCTCCTTTTTCTTTTGTACCTGCAGTATATCTTTTTCCCTGTGGGAATGGTGTGGGAATCGGTTCACCAGCTGTGAGAATCCTGTGAGATTTTCCAGGATATGTGAAAAAGCTGTGAGATCAGATGTATGGTGTGAAAATGGTGTGAGAAAAAAAGAGGATGCAAATCTTTACTGCTCGATTTACATCCTCTTCCATCATCCAAAATTATTATTTTACGGCCTCATACTCCCGCATCCGGTATCCAATGCCTATTTCTGTCTCTATATACTCCGGTTTTGCCGGATTTCGCTCGATTTTTCTTCGGGTAGAAGCCATCACAGAACGAAGTACCTGCGTATCTTCCCCGTATCCTTCTCCCCATATCTTCCGTAAAATCGTATGGTAGGTAAGTACCTT
>JALFIB010000011.1 GCA_022776305.1 Lachnospiraceae bacterium | reverse complement strand
ACATGGTCCGTGGCAAAATTCTCCCTTGCAAAAGCCAGTGCATCTTTCACCTGTGTCACGATCTGGTCCTCCCCCAGAATCCTCGACTCAAGGCCACCTGCCAGACGGAACAGATGATGTACGGCATCCCGCTCTTCCCTTCTCTTAAAATACTGCCTATACCTGCCGGGATCCACCTCGCGGATCCTGCAAAGCAGCTCATAAAGATCATCTGAGAAGTCTTCATTGGTGCTCACCCACAATTCCATGCGATTGCAGGTGGAGAGCAAAACACAGCCTTCCACCCCTTTTACTTGTTTTAACTGCTCCAATGCTTCTGCCGTGCATTTCTTTGTAAAAGAAAAAATCGTCCTTATATCAATCTCGGCCACACTGTGGTCGATCCCTATCATCTGTATCCCCATGATACGTAACTCCTTGTTTTCAATATGCTTCTTCCAGCTTTGAAACGGAAACTGCCACATGCTTCAAAAGAATCCTGCGCACCTGTGGATACTCCCCTAATCCTTTTTGTATACAGCGCACCTGATATCCGGCCTGCTCAAACCTGCTTTTCCAGGAATCCTCTCCGTCTCCCGACATATCGTTGATCGCATGATCCCCTGCCACGATCATAAAAGGGGCCAAAACAACCCTTTCAGGCTGAAGCTCTCCCACCTGCCTGAGCAGAGATTCAAAGGAAGGATAAGATTCTACCGTCCCCATGAAAATATTTTTATATCCCATATCCTTAAACTGATAATCCAGTGCAGCATAAACAGAATTGGCATAATGTTCGGTCCCATGTCCCATCAATACCAGAGCTTCCTCAGATGAAGGACATAAGGTATCTGTCACTGCCCGGACCACATCGTCTTTGTCCTCCTGAGAGGTCAGAAGAGGCGCTCCTACTATGATATGGTCAAACTGGCCTTGAAAAGACATCACCTCTTCCGTCATCAAGTCATTTTCAATCCCGTTCAAAACGTGTGTAGGCTGAACGATCACTTCTTCCACCCCATCTTGGGCCATCTGCTGCAGTGCCCCCTTCACATCCGGGATTACGATCCCATCACGTTTCTCAATCTTTTTTCGAATGATCTTGCTGGTCCAGGCACGGTAAACCTTATCCTCCGGGTACTGCTGCCGGATCTCCTGCTCAATGCAGTCGATGGTCTTTTTTCTCGTTTCCTCATAACTTGTGCCAAAACTGACAACCAAAATTGCTCTTTTTTTTCTCATATTTGTCCGTATTCCTATAACGTAAAACAGGGCGCTGCAAAACCTTCCTCATTTTGCAACAGCCCCCTCTATACCTGATCTGATGTTTATTTCCTCATCCCGAAAATAAAACCATCGCTTCGCTTCAAATATCCTGACTCGGCTTCACCCTCACGAGACACCTTCCCGGCATATGCCAGTGGTAAACGTCCGCTCGTCCACCTCACAGTAGTGGTGACTGTTCCGGATTCTCACCGGATTCCTTGCTGGCGCTTCCTGATGCGCCAATGCGTTTTTCTCTTGTTAAACTATACTCCAGAGACAGATAATTGTCAAGAAAACAGCGTAAGCAATGTCATGTGATTGCTTACGCTGTTTTTCCAGTCAAGGCTAAATTTATGCCTTAATCATCTTGATTAATTCGATTTCTTCTTACTTACTACATCAAAGATGACTGCTGCCAGAAGTACAAGACCTTTTACTACTTTCTGCATGTTCTGGTCTGTACCCATGATAGACATACCCTGATTGATGATACCCATCAGGACAGCACCGATGATGACACCCGGAACGGTACCGACTCCGCCGTATGCGGAAGCTCCACCGATAAAGCAGGAACCGATTGCATCCATCTCATAGTTCTGGCCATAGGTCGGCTGTGCAGAAGTCATACGTGCGATGGTCAGCATACCTGCAAGAGCTGCCAAAAATCCCATGTTTGTATACGCAATAAAGTAAACCATGTTCGTGTTGATACCGGAAAGTTTTGTTGCTTTTTCATTTCCACCCACTGCGTAGAAGTAACGTCCGATGGTGGTCTTACTGGTTATGTATCCATATACCAGAACAACGATCAATACCCAAACAAGAGAGGTAGGGATTCCTTTATGTTGTGCAAGTTTGTAAGATACAAACAGGATCACTGCGCAGATTACTGCAACTTTTGCATACATAGCTACTACATTTCCTGTTTCATATCCTTTTTTCACACGGTTCATATGGCCGCGAACAGTCACAAGAATATAGATCACACATGCGATGATACCTGCTGCCAATGCAACACGGTTGAGTCCTTCTCCTCCGCCTAAAAAGTCAGGTACGTAACAGTTTGCGCCGCCACCAAACAATTTGACAAATGTCTCTGATTTGATCGGCAGTGTTTTTCCTCCAAGTACGACGTTGGAAAGCCCACGGAATACCAGCATACCGGACAATGTTGTGATAAACGGCGGGATACGCAAGAATGCGATCCAAAACGCCTGCCAAGCTCCGATCAGTGCTCCAAGAAGAAGCATCAGGATTACTGCCAACCCATCCGGCAGTCCCACATTCTCCATCAGGATGCCGCCCACTGCTCCGACAAAACATACTACGGAACCAACAGAAAGGTCGATGTTACCACCGGTCAAGATACAGAGCAGCATACCGGTTGCAAGAACAAATACGTATGCATTCTGCGAGATCAGATTCGTAATGTTTTGGGGAAGCATGATCTTGCCCTGCGTTCCCCATGTAAAGAACAAGGTGACGAGCACCAGAACAATTACCATTGTATATTTTTGAATACCAACTTTTAATTTCGCCTTATCCATCGCTTACTCTCCTTTACTTGGCACTTGCTTTTAAAATGCATGCCATGATTTTTTCCTGAGATGCCTCTGCCTGTGTCAATTCACCGGCAATCCTACCCTCATTCATTACGTAGATACGATCCGACATTCCAAGTACTTCCGGAAGCTCGGAAGAAATCATGATCACCGATTTTCCTGCTGCTACCAGATCATTGATAATGCAGTAAATCTCGTATTTCGCTCCCACGTCGATACCACGGGTCGGTTCATCCAAAATCAGAACATCCGGATCGGCAAACATCCATTTTGCCAAAAGCACCTTCTGCTGGTTACCGCCGCTTAAGTTGCCCACATTCTGTTCCACGCTTGGACATTTTGTTTTCAACTTTTCTTTGTATTCCACTGCAACCGCATACTCTTTATCTTTGTCGATCACGCCCTTATTGCTGACCGCCTCCAGATTTGCAAGGGTTGTATTTGTCTTAATAGGATTTCCTAAGATAAGGCCATCTCCCTTACGATCCTCTGTAACGTACGCGATCTTATGCTTAATGGCATCCTTCGCATTTTTTAAGTTTACTTCTTTCCCATCTAACAAGAGAGTTCCGCTGATATGGCTTCCATAGCTCTTACCGAAAATACTCTTTGCAAGCTCTGTGCGGCCGGCGCCCATAAGTCCGGAAATACCTACTACTTCCCCTTTGTGGACCTTAATGGAAACATCGTCTACTACCTTACGTTCCATATAAATCGGATGATGTACCGTCCAGTTCTTTACTTCCATATTTACTTCGCCGATCTTTACGCCTGGACGTTTCGGGAAACGGTCTGAAATCTCACGCCCTACCATACCCTTAATGATCCGGTCTTCTGTAAATTCATCGACTCCCTTCGTCAGGGTTTCGATGGTAGAACCGTCACGGATTACCGTAATCTTATCAGCAACATAAGAAACTTCATTTAATTTATGTGAAATAATGATACATGTCATTCCTTCACTCTTAAACTTCAAGAGCAGGTCGAGAAGTGCCTTTGAATCGGATTCGTTCAAAGAAGAAGTAGGCTCATCCAAGATCAAAAGCTTCGCATTTTTTGCAAGTGCTTTTGCGATCTCAACAAGCTGCTGCTTACCGGTTCCGATGTCTTTGATCAACGTTCTCGAGGATTCTTTTAATCCTACCTGCTTCATATATTTTTCTGCCTCGCCATAGGTGTCATCCCAGTTAATGGCAACTTTCTTTCCGCGCTCATTTCCCAGAAACATGTTTTCGCCAATCGACATATATGGGATCAGCGCCAGTTCCTGATGGATAATTACAATCCCTTTTTCTTCACTTTCTTTAATATGATGGAACTTACAAACCTCTCCGTTGTAAATAATATCACCTTCGTACGATCCATACGGATAAACGCCGGAGAGTACATTCATCAAAGTAGATTTTCCGGCTCCGTTCTCACCTACAAGGGCATGGATCTCGCCTTTTTCCACTTTGAGATTTACATTGTCAAGTGCCTTAACACCAGGGAATGTTTTGGTGATATTTTTCATTTCCAATAGTATCTCTGCCAAAATTGCTCCCTCCAAACTTTTTCCTGATCAGGTTTCCTTTATGGGGAAAGCCTGTCTTGACGAACTTCGTCCATGTTAATTAGAATCCAGAAAATACAGGCGGGCGAAGCTGCCCGCCTGTATGAAACCTCATATTTCTTTACAATGCTTACTGAATCTGATCCTCTGTATAGTATCCGGATTCGATCAGGATTTCTTCGTAATTGTCAATTGTAACTGCAACCGGCTCGCAAAGGAAGGACGGGATGATACCTGTTCCGTTGTCGTATGTCTCTGTATCATTAACCGGAGCTTCTGATCCTGTCATGATAGCGTCAACCATCTCAACAACCTTGGATGCCAGTGTACGTGTATCCTTGAATACGGACATAGCCTGTGTTCCGTCAACAATGTGCGGTACGTTAGCGATATCGCAGTCCTGACCTGTGATGATCGGGTATTCGCCTGTGTAGTTCGCTGCCAGAGCGTTTACAACACCAAGTGCTGTAGAGTCATTGGAAGCGAGAACTGCATCAAGGTTTGTTCCATCTGCATAGAAGGATGAAAGAATGTTCTCAAATCTTGACTGTGCTGTTGCTGTATCCCAACCAGCTGTAGCAACTTCATCCTTTGTCATCTGTCCGGAAGGAACTACCAGTTTGCCCTCGTCGATGTACGGCTGAAGAACGTCCATAGCGCCGCCGAAGAAGAAGTTTACGTTGTTGTCACCCGGGTCACCTGTTACCATCTCAAGGTTGAACGGTCCATCCTGGTTTTCAAGATCCAGAGCGTCTACGATATACTGTCCCTGAGTCTTACCTACAAGATAGTTATCAAATGTTGCATAGTAAGAAACTGCATCTGTGTTCATGATCAGACGGTCATAAGAGATAACCGGAATCTCAGCTTCTTTCGCCTGTGCAAGAACTGTTCCGAGAGAATCGCCTTCGATTGAAGCGATAACCAGAAGCTGGTCGCCATTTGCGATCATGTTCTCAATCTGAGAAACCTGTGTCTGAACATCATTTCCAGCAAACTGAAGATCTACTGTGTAGCCTTTCTCTTCCAGCTGTGCTTTCATGTTCTCGCCGTCCTGATTCCATCTCTGAAGGTCCTGTGTAGGCATTGCAACGCCGATCACGCCTTTAGACTCTTCTGCATTTGCTACTGTTCCAAATGCTGCTACTGACATAGCTGCTACAGTCGCCATAATGGCAAGTTTCTTGTTCATAATGTGTTTCCTCCTTATTTTTCGTTCATTTTTAAGTTAGCTTTATCATATCACAATCCAATCTGGACATGTTTGCCATTGTCCGCACATTTTTGACCATCTTGATTATGGAGGTTACAGAACAGGAAATTATTGCGACATTTTTGTCCAGATTATCACTGGTGTGCTATTCCTTTCAGATACTCATTTGCCTCTTTCTTTTCCGCTTTTACTGACCATCATTCTTTTCATTCATTTTCCGCACATTCAGGTAAACATCCTCCTCTGTATGGAAATCACTGCCGATGATTACCTCGTCAATATTCTCTGCCGTAACAGGGATGGGATCGATCCCATAATAGGGGACATCATTTGTACCGTCGTTGATGGTATCCAGCCCCTCCAACTCTTTTTGTACTTTAAGAACCGTCTCCGGAACGTCTTTTTCAGTGATCCGTCCTTCTTCCGTCATCTTCTGGTATCCCAGTGCAGCCGCAAATTCCGCTGTTTTTTTTGCCAGCTGTTCTACCGGCTTATAGACTGTCATGGTCTGTGTCCCCTCAACAATCCTCTGGCAGGCAGACAGTTCCGCATCCTGCCCCACAAGTACAACTTTTCCAGCCAGCCGGTTCTCTGCAAGAGCCCGGAATGCTTGTCCTGCAAGGTCATCATTACCACACATGACACCGGCAAGGTTGCGCGGAGTGGAAGAAAGCCCCTCTTCCACCGCCTCAAAGGCAAGCTCTGCAAGCCAGTTGTCACAATATTTCGAGTATACAATCTTTAAGTTACTGTCTTCTATTACATCCTTAAACCCTTTCTCCACCATAGAGACGTTATGGTCTTTGGGTGACCCGTAGATTGCAAAAATATTGCCCCCACCCGGAAGCGCATCGCACAAAGCTTCCCCCATCAAGGTTCCAACCTTTTCATTATCAAATGAAATATACAGGTCCGTACCTGCGTTCATCACCAGCCTATCATAAGAGATTACGCGGATCCCCTGCTTTCTCGCCTCAGAAACGATCTGGCTGATGTCCTCACCATCTACAGCGATCACGACGATCACATCCACATTCTTCTTCATGAAATACTGGATCTGTGAGATCTGCTCCTGCGGATCTCCGTTTGCCACTTGAACATTGACCTCCGCTCCAAGGTTTTTTGCCGTCAATTCAAAAAAGTCTCGATCCCTGAGCCAACGTTCGATCACAAAAGAATCAAAACTCATACCGATTTTTAATCCTTCTGTTTCTTTTTGCTGCGCTACTTCTGGGTCGCTTTTATTTCCGGAACATCCGCAGCCAAATATACTAAAACTTACTATCAACGCAAAAAACACCAAATACTTTTTTATTCTTTTCACCGTATCCATCTCCCTGTTACACAAACTCTTTAAACGTCCTCTATATTCACTCGAAGGCACACACGAACTTTACAAACGTTCCCTGTATTCACTCGAAGGCACACACAAACTTTACAAACGTTCCCTGTATTCGCTCGGAGTCACATCTTCCTGTTTTTTAAAGATCCGGCTGAAATAATTTGGGTCACTGTACCCGGACATCACACAGATTTCCTTGATGCTCAGCGCCGGATTTTTCAACAGCTCTTTGGCATGGGAAATCCGCACTTTTGTCAGGTATTCAATAAAATTCTCTCCTGATTCTTCTTTAAAAAGCTTGCTGAAATAATAAGGGCTGATATTTACGCTTCTTGAAACTTCATCCAGAGTAAGCTCCTTTGAAAAATTCTGGTCAATATACGTTTTGGCCTTTGAAATGATACTCTCCGACTGTTCTTCCCGCTTTGTGGCAATTTTGCGGCATACATCCTCCAGCTTGTGCAGCATCCACTCCCGAAGTGTATTGTAATCCGGGCATGATTGTACATCTGCAAGGTATTCTTTTCTGGAATGAAATCCATACTGCTCGATCCCTCCATTCATAAAGGCTTCCCGCTCTGCCCAGATCACAAATTCCAATACTTTCAACTGGATGTCCGCCTTGTCATCATAATAATTGTGGATCATCCAGTCAAACAACTCATTTGCCTTTTGTTTTGCTCCCAGCCAATCTGCCTTTGCGATGAGCTGGAAAAGCTTTCGCTCTGCTTCGTCTGGATAATTGCCCATGTAAGTACCTTTTACAGCCACGTCGTCCGCATGGGCAACTCCGCTGGTACTCTGGCTCAATGCCCGATACGCCTCCTGATAGGAAAGCTTCATCTCTTCCATCTGGTAAGTTTTTCCGATTCCGGCCCGGAATTTTGCTTCAAACCTGCTGCTGAGTTTGCGCATAAGATGGCGCGCCTGCTCTATGATACGGATACGCTCATTATATCCTTGCTCTTTCTCATCTGTAGGAATTGCCAGTACAATACGGTTTGTCATAATAGGTCCGATAATACAAGGAAAGAACTCTTTGCAGATATTACAGCACTCCGGGTAAAATGATTGTGCTTTGACGCTCATGCCCACCGGTGTAGTCAAAATCCCCTCTTCGTTTGGAATGCCAAACTGGATCAGCACCACATAAGCATATTGTTGACGCACATCCAACAGCATCCTATAGTAAGAGAGGTCATTGGAACCTCCGTCCTCCTTCAGGATCATGCTGTTAATCAGTCCGTTTTCCACAATAGGTATGACTGTTTCCAGCTTTTCCTGAATCTTTAAATTATCACTTCGTTTCTTCCGCTCCGCATTGATCTGGTCCATCGCCCGCTCCAACACATCCACGATCATCTGCCATTTGATCGGTTTCGTCAAATACTCAAGAACCCCCAGATTGATGGCTTCTTTGGCATAATCGAATTTATCATACGCTGTGATAATGATGAATTTGACGGAGCTGTTAAATTTACGTATCTCCTTGATCGCTTGTATTCCATTGATTCCCGGCATTTGGATATCCATAAACGCAATATCGGGCCGAAAGCTTTCCGCCAGTTCCACCACAGCACGTCCCGTCTTTGCAAATGCCAATTCACATTCATTTCCAAAATTGGCTGTAATGATGTTTTTCAATGCCTCCAGCATAATTCCTTCATCATCTGCAATTAATACTCTGTACATACCATACCTCATTTTTTTCAAAGAATAAAAATTATCTCAAACAGCCTAAACTACCGCGTTCTGTTCGGGAATCTACGGAATTGGGATCGTAATGCGTACCTCTGTTCCTTTTCCCAAACCTTCGCTGTAAATCTGCAGCAAGTTTTTCTGCCCGAAAAACAATTCCAGCCTGTTGATCACATTATCCATACCGATTCCGGTAGAGTCTTTTTGTCCGTCCGGCCTGTTTGTCCTGCCTTCCAGAACTTCACAAATGCGTTCCTGCGTCATGCCTTGTCCGTTGTCACGGATGCTGATGGTCAAAAAACCGTTTTCATATTGTACTTTCAGCCAGATAAAACCTTCCCACTCCACATTCCGTATTCCATGGTTCACCGCATTCTCTACAAGGGGCTGCAGAATCATACTTGGAAGACGAATGTCCTCCACATCAAGAGCTATGTCTTTCACAAAATGAATATCCCCAGCAAACCTGACGTTGAGGATATACACATAATTGTCTACTGCCTCAATTTCCTCTCCCAACGTTGCAGTCTCATCTGTCTTGCGCACGTTGTAGCGGAAAAAATCAGCCATTTTTTCTATAAAAATACTGGTTTTTTCAGCATCTTCCATCATAGCAAGCTGTGCCCCTGCGTTTAGTGAATTAAATAAGAAATGGGGATTGATCTGTGCCTGAAGATATTTGAGCTGTGCGTCTTTTAAATGCATTTCCATCAGCACTTCCCGTTCCTTCATTTTCTGTTCTTTTTCCATGCTTTCTTTTAGTTTTTCAATATACTCACGAATGCTGTACACCATTTTTATAAACGCATGGGTCACGATTCCGATCTCATCCTGACTCCCAGTCTCAACCAGATGGATGTCAAAGTTTCCGCCCGCCACCTCATTTGCTGATTTTGCCAACATTCCCAGCGGTTCTGTAATGGTTCTGGTAAGGAGCATCAAAATCAAGAGGTTGATGACAGCCACCACAACAACCACCACGGAGCTGATAATCTCCATGTATTTGATCGCTTGCAGCATGATCTGGTAATTCGATGAATTGTTCTGGAATTGTAGATTGTTCAGTCGGTCGATTGCGGTACGTATGTACTGATAATTCTGGAATTCATCGTTATAATAGGATTTATACTGTTCCACATTCCGTCCTCGCTTTGCCTGAATGGTCTCATCCGCCAACATCAAATACGTTTCAGACATATTCTTAATGTTTTTCTCCAGAATTTTCATCTCATTGTCAACAATAGTTCCGTTTAGCTGTTCCAACATATCATTATACTGCTGGACATACCGGTAATAGTTCTCCAAAGAATCCGAACTCTTGGTGTTCAGGTAATCCACCACTTCTTCTTGGGTGTTTTCAAGGCATTCTGTCAATTCATTCAGACTGACATTTGTAGCATAGACCTCGTCTAATTTTTTCATAGAACTGTTGATCTCTGCATACAGTATAATATTGATCACAAACATCAGCGCCGCAGTAAGCCCAAACACCATGATCAATTTTGAGCGGATGGACAAACGCCCGATCAATTTTCCCATACTTGTTTTTTTCAGGTTTTGTTCTTTTTTCACCATTTTTCCTGCCTTTATCTGGATTCCTTTTGCTGGAAATTCATAACATTTTGCTCCGTAATAATATTTAAGTCTACGCTGAAATAATTACTGACATATCCCATCTTGTAGTATTCTTCCAAGGCTTCCACCGCACGCTGCCCCATCTGCTTTGCATCCAAAGTGATGGCCATAGGTACCGTCTTTTTCCGAATGGCATCAAGAATCGTATCCGATTGGTAATATCCGATAATATCAATACTGCCCACCTGATTGTAATCCACCATTGCATGATATGCACACACACTGTCATTTTCATTCATACAAACCAGAATATCAGGTCTTTCCCCCTCGTTATTGATCAAGTCCCGGATCACCTCTTCCGCATCAAACGTAGAAGCCGAGGTGATGGTCAATGGCTGTATCTCAACTTTTCCTTGAAGCGACGTCGGAAGCCCGTTTTGTACGGTAGCCTTCAGTTCTTTAAATATCAAATCTTTTCCGCTGTCTGCATGGTTTAGGAGTACTGTGATCTTTCTTGTTCTTTCATCCACACAGGATAAGATCTGTTTGCCGTAAGTAGTACCCATCTGATAGCTATTCACACCCACAAAGCTCTTTCTGGAACTTGTTGTATCATCATCCAGTATGGTAATAACCGGAATGTTTGCTTCCTCTGCCTTGTTAATGGCTTCACGCATCTTTGCAGTCCCATCCGGTTTTACAATGATGCCGTCTACCTTTGCCGCAACAGCAATATCTATATACTCAAGCGGGGAATAATCGCCTGCTGCCCAGCCATCAAACAATTCTACGTATGCCCCTTGCTCCTGCGCAGCTGTCTGGGCACTGTTGAAAATGTCCTCCCACATAGCCGACTCTGCATCATCAGGAACCATGGCATAATGCCTGATGTATTCTTTCCTGCTGTCAGGCTCTCCCCACTCGCTTTTTTCTATTGTCCTAATGTAATACTGCCAACCAAACAATGTTAACACAATGATTGCTGCCAGCGCCGTCAAAATATAGTAAACTGTATGCTTTTTCATCGGTTTACCTGTTCTCCCATATCTGTCCTAAACATTTCTTTAAACATAATTGCGAGAAACATCCCTCATTGGAAGACGTATGATTCTTCTAATTTCGGACGTTTCTCGCAAAATGTCACTTATAAACCGCGGCATTGAAACACCATTTCCTAAAGAAAGAAATATAGTTCAATGCGCCCTTTTCATTTTAAGCAAATGGATTCTCTGTTCTGTACGGTACGCTTGCCGGATGGTTGTATCCGATCTCGTCCGGACATACACCGATCAGTTTAAATACTTCAAACAATGCTTTTCCATAATGTCCGAATGCAACTGCTCCGTGATGCGGATAATTTCCTTCGATCAGGACATGACGATAGAAACGTCCCATTTCCGGAATAGCGAATACACCGATACCACCGAAGGATTTTGTTGCTACCGGAAGAACCTCACCCTCTGCTACGTAAGCGCGCAGAACATTGTCTGCTGTGCTCTGCAGGCGGAAGAATGTGATGTCGCCAGGAATGATGTCTCCTTCCAGCGTTCCCTGTGTCACTTCTTCCGGAAGGTTTCTTGCCATGATCTTCTGGTATTTCATGTTGTAGCTTACCAGCTTGGAGGTACATGTATTTCCGCAATGGAATCCCATGAAGGTATCTTTATGTGTATAATTGAATTTGCCCTTGATGGACTCTTCGTACATATCAGCCGGTACGGAGTTGTTGATGTCAAGAAGGGTCACTGCATCGTTGCTTACGCATGTGCCGATGAACTCAGACAGTGCACCGTAAATATCTACTTCACAGGATACCGGAATGCCTCTTCCTGTCAGACGGCTGTTTACGTAGCAAGGTACGAAACCAAACTGTGTCTGGAATGCCGGCCAGCATTTTCCTGCGATGGCAACGTATTTTCTGTAGCCTTTGTGTGCTTCTACCCAGTCAAGGAGTGTCAGTTCATACTGTGCAAGTTTTGCAAGTACTTCCGGCTTTTTATTTCCTGCGCCCAGATCTGCTTCCATGTCTTTTACTACATCCGGAATACGCGGGTCATTTGCATGTTTGTTGAATGCTTCAAACAGATCCAGCTCAGAGTTCTCTTCAATCTCAACGCCGATGTTGTAAAGCTGTTTGATCGGAGCATTACATGCAAGGAAGTTCAGCGGACGCGGACCAAAGGTGATGATCTTCAGGTTCTTGAGTCCGACTACTGCACGTGCGATCGGCACGAACTCATGGATCATATCTGCGCATTCTTCCGCTGTACCTACCGGATACTCCGGAATGTATGCACGGATATTTCTCAGCTTCAGGTTGTAGCTTGCATTCAGCATACCGCAGTAAGCATCTCCGCGGCCATCGCTTAAATCATTCTGGCTCTCTTCTGCTGCTGCAATGAACATTGCAGGTCCGTCAAAATGCTTTGCAAGCAGTGTCTCAGAAATTTCCGGTCCGAAGTTTCCAAGGTAAACGACGATAGCTTCACATCCTGCAGCCTTTACATCTTCCAGAGCCTGAACCATATGGATCTCGCTCTCTACGATACAGATCGGGCACTCATAAATATCTGCCGCATCATATTTTGCCTTGTATGCTTCCACAAGAGCTTTTCTTCTGTTGACAGAGAGTGCCTCCGGGAAACAGTCACGGCTCACTGCCACAATTCCGATTTTTACATTTGGAATGTTAATCATTTTTCTTCCTCCTATTATTGTTTATTTTTAACTATTCAAAATCCTTCCTCAGACATTCGCAAAACCATTTGGCCATCTATCATTTTAAACTGATGTTCTCTCCTACCAGCCCCATAGGTGAACCTTCCGGAAGGCCTCCTTCGGGATGACCCAGCAGCCATTTATTCTTTGCGGTAAGTCTGGAATCCTCACCACCTGCGTGTGTACCGTCAAGTGGCAGGTTTGTATCTTTCGGAAGGACAATGCCTACCCTAAATCCTGCACCGTCTGAAGCGCTGCAGGGCGCATAATGCAGCGTGGTTGCATATACTTCCACTGTAGTCCCCTTCGGAAGCAGGAATGCTTCTACCAAAGAGGTATCATACGTACCGTCTTCTGCAATGTCCGGCTGCCAGCCCACTAAAAGGATCGCATCCGTACATCCCACATTCAGTTCTGAAGAACGGTGGTACTCAAGTGCATTTAATTTGTAATTGTGTCCGTTACAGTAACCGATCTGAATCGGAAGTTCACCGTAAGCTTTGGACTTGATCTCTTCAAATACCGGCAGACTCTCCAGCATTTCTACTGACGGCTCGTATACTACGTCATCCGGGCACGGAGTCTCTTCCAGTTTTTTCAACAGATCGGAAAAATCGATGTTGTCGATCACACGGCCATATTTTTTAAACGCCGCGTCTGTTACTTTTTTAATTACCATAGATCATTTCCCCCTTCTTTGATCATACGAGTATCACGTTTATTACACGATTAGTGGATCACATCAAATAACGGCTTGCAGGTCGGATAGATCTGCTTAAACTGCTCATATCTTGCATCATATTTTTTAACAAGTTCCGGATCCGGCTCTACTGTATCAATGATCTTAACAAGCTTCGCTGCCGCATCTTCCACGGAATCATACTCTCCGCAAGCCACAGCTGCCAGCATAGCTCCGCCTAATGCCGGTCCTTCCTCACTCTCGATCACATCCACTTTTAAGTTTAATACATTTGCGATAATCTTTTTCCATAATGGGCTCTTCGCTCCGCCGCCGCAGATCTTTGTTCTTTCGATCTTAATGCCCAGTGCTTTTGCGATCTCCAGTGAATCACGCAATGCAAAAGCAACACCTTCCAGCACAGCCTGCGTCATATCTGCCCT
The DNA here is from genome assembly GCA_022776305.1 of Lachnospiraceae bacterium. Classification (GTDB taxonomy): domain Bacteria; phylum Bacillota; class Clostridia; order Lachnospirales; family Lachnospiraceae; genus Choladousia. The sequence continues at coordinate 7,702 of JALFIB010000011.1, read as the reverse complement.
TGTGGTATCCATTGTCATGCCGATAAATGTGGCACGTGCATTTGGATTATTGTGCGGGGAACGCTCTCCCATCAGGTATGGCAGGAAATAAACGTGGTTCTCACCAAGCTTTTCGATTGCCTTCTGCTCTGCCGCATAATCTTTTGTTCCGATGATTTCGTCCATCCACCATTTATTGCAGGAAGCGGCGCTGAGCATACATCCCATCAGATGGTAATGTCCGTCTGCATGGGCAAACGCATGGAGCGCATTGTATTTATCTACTCCGAATTTTTCTGAGGAAATAAAGATCGTACCGCTGGTACCAAGGGAAATATTACACATACCGTCACCTACCGTACCGGTACCCACTGCTGCTGCCGCATTATCTCCTGCGCCTGCAACGATCTTTGTACTCTCCGGAATACCGAGCTCTGCTGCAATTTCAGGAAGCACTGTTCCCACTGCTTCGTAGCTCTCGTATACCTTCGCCATCTGCTCTTCCCTGACACCGCAGATATCCAGCATTTCTTTTGACCAACAACGGTTCTTTACATCAAACACCAGCATACCGGAAGCATCCGAAACATCCGTACAATGTACACCGGAAAGCTTATAAGCTATGTAGTCTTTGGGAAGCATGATCTTTGCGATCTTTGCAAAATTCTCCGGTTCTTTATTTTTTACCCATAAGATCTTCGGTGCCGTAAATCCGGTAAAGGAAATATTGGCTGTATACTCAGACAACTTTTCTTTGCCGATCACATTGTTTAAATAATCACACTCTTCGTATGTTCTTCCATCATTCCAAAGAAGGGCAGGACGGATCACTTGATCATCCTTGTCCAAAATAACGAGTCCATGCATCTGGCCGCCAAAACTGATACCAGCCACCTGACTTTTATCACATTCTGAGAGAAGTTCTTTCAGTCCGGCCATAGTCTGTTCATACCAGTCCTCCGGCTTCTGCTCCGACCAACCAGGATTTGGGAAATAAATCGGATATTCCTTTGAGACAATCTTCTGAATCTTTCCTTCCCCATCCATCAGCAAAAGCTTCACCGCGGATGTACCCAGATCAATACCCACATACAACATAGTTTTTCTCCTTTCATCTCCGTCAATAGGCATGTTTTCATAGTCCATACATTCAGCCTTATCTCCGGCTTTTTCATGATATTCACTAAATTTTTCTCAAAAAACCGCTTAAAACACAATATTCTGTAGTATATTTTACTACGTTCAACCATAATCCACAAGTATATTATCATGAATCACTTTTGAAATTATTGCTTTTATTCTGTATTTTTTTGTTATGTTGTACATCCTCCCATGCTAGATAGATCCTGTCCCTTTGTTTCATGTTAAAAATGTGCTCCTATCCTAGGATAGAAATGGCTGTCAACGTTCTAACTACACCGTATAAACACGGATGGATGATTTAATGCCTCTTACCGCATCACGTTTTGCGATACACGCCACTGCTTTCTTAAAATTCCCTTCTCTTACCATATCCGTAATGACAACGATCTCTGTGCTGTCCCCGATTTTCTGTTTCTGTATCATCTGTTCCACACTAACCTTATGATTTGCAAACACACTGGCAATCTCCGCGAGTACACCGATCTTATCCTCCACCTCGATGCGAAGGAAATATTTGCTGCAGACATCATCCATCAAGGCAATGGGAAGATGTTTGTAGCAGGTACAGGAAATCCTGCCGCAGCAGCCATGTACAATATTTCTGGCCACGTCAAAAACATCCCCTACCACAGCACTGGCCGTAGGAAGTTCTCCTGCTCCGCGCCCTTGGAACATTGCATCCTCCACCGCATCGCCTCGAACAAACACGGCATTGTAGGAATCATTCACCGCTGCAAGGGGATGATTCTGCGGAATCAACATAGGCGCCACGTAAGCCTCGATACAATTTCCGTCACTGTGTGCCCTTCCGATCAGCTTAATGCAGCAACCCATTTCCTTCGCATATCGAATATCATTCGCTGTGATTTTTGTGATCCCTTCTGTTGTCACATCCTCAAATGCTACTCTGGAATTAAAAGCGATCGATGCCATAATAGCAACCTTTCGTCCGGCATCAAGCCCTTCCACATCGGCTGTAGGATCTGCTTCCGCATATCCGAGTTTTGTGGCAAGGGCAAGGGCTTCCTGAAATTCCATTCCTTCCTGTGACATTTTAGTAAGGATAAAATTTGTCGTACCGTTGACGATACCCATGACCTCCGTGAGGTGATTCGCTGCCAATGATTGTTTTAAAGGTGTAATCACAGGAATGGCTCCCGCAACTGCTGCCTCAAACATCAGGTCGCATCGATTTTCTTTTGCAAGATCCATTAATTTCCCGTGGTCTGAAGCAATCAGGTCTTTATTTGCAGTAATCACATGTTTTCCTGCTCGAAGGGATGCTTCAATATAAGTACGGGCAGGTTCGATCCCACCGATCAATTCAATAACGATCTCCACCTCTTGATCCTGAATAATATCCTCAAAACTATCTGTAAGCAGCTCAGGTTCATCTATCTTAGCCGCAGCTTTCATTTTATTGCGTACTAAGATCCTTCGCAGTTCCAACTGCGCACCGGTTTTGTAAACCATTTCTTCTTTTTGCGCTTTCAGGACTTTATATGTGCCCAATCCCACGGTACCAAGCCCTAGCAGTGCAACACCGATCTTTCTGTTTTCCATCTGATTCTCCTCTTTTCATGGCTTTTTCCGCCATAACATATGATTCATTTTCCTATGTTTTTCTATGAAATCTGTTTATATCAACGTATAGCTCAGGCACTCATACCTCAGTTTGCTGCCCTCCATGATCTCCGCCGGAAGCAGTGCCCTCGCTACTACTTTTTCATCTTCTGATTCAATATCACTTCGCACCAATACGGCATAATCTCCGTCAATTCGTTTTACAATGTATTCAAAAGGTCCAAAATCCATCATTCATCCCCCGATCTTTGTTTCTCATCATATAATTATCTTGTTTTATTTTCCGGTTGTAACTGAATCGTTACCTCCGATGTGAATTCTCCGGATGTAACTTACCCCGATGCGAATTATTCCTCTTTTACAAAATTTTTCATATATTCTGCCACAGACCTTGACATCTCTCTTGAAAAATCGGAATTATACTTTCTCTTACAAAAGGCTGTGATCCATTCGTCATACGTTTGATTCCCGCCTTTTTCTGCGAACATGCCTTTTAGTTCTGTTTCATCCATTCTGCGATATGCATTTTCATGGACCAAATGCTCCAGATCCACCCTTCGTGGCTTCACCCTCTCTTCCTGCTGCTTGGTGGGGTACCCAAAAACTGCCATCACCGCCGGAAAAACGTAAGGTGGAAGACCAAAAAGTTCTCTGTGGATCTCGCAGTTTTCCATAATGTCTCCGATATAGCAGGATCCTATGCCAAGGCTCCATGCTGCCGTCACTGCATTCTGGGCCGCAATTGCTGTATCCGTCACAGCCAGCATCAGATCACCTGCTTCCGGTTTTCTGGGCTTACATCCTGCCAATTCAAATGCATCATACCATTTCTGAAAATCGGCGCAAAATACCAGTACCATTTTCGCTTTTGCAATAAAAGGCTGGTGGTCGCATGTTTCTGAAAGTCTATCTTTCAGATCCTGATCCGTAATATGCAAAATCGTATAAAGCTGCTGGTTTCCGGCACTGGGAGCCATAGAGGCAGCTTCCAATATCAGCCGCTTATCCTCCCTCGTAATCTCCCGGTCTGTAAAAGCACGGACAGATTTTCGTTCGTATAATTGTTTGATCACTTCGTTCATATGCTGTCTCTCCTTACGCAGGCATATCATGATAAAAGGAAAGCCCCGCGGCACAGAGGTTTTGCCTCCCATGCTGCGGGGCCAAAGCATCAATTACTGTAGTTTACAACAAACACTATAGCTTATTTGTAATTTACGATCTTTCCGAACTCTTCTTTGAGGGAAGCGCCGCCTACAAGACCACCATCGATATCTGCCTGAGCGAACAGATCCGGAGCTGTCTTAGCATTTACAGATCCACCGTACTGGATACGGATAGCTGCTGCTGTAGCGTCATCATAGATCTCAGCGATGCACTCACGGATGCCCTTGCAAACTTCCTGAGCCTGCTCTGTTGTAGCTGTCTTTCCTGTTCCGATTGCCCAGATCGGCTCGTAAGCGATCACAGCTGTCTTAGCCTGATCTGCTGTTACATTCTGGAATCCAACCTTAACCTGCTGACGGATCCAATCCATTGTGATACCCTGCTCTCTCTGTTCCAGAGACTCACCGCAGCACATGATCGGTGTGATACCGTGTTCAAATGCTTTCAGCATCTTCTTGTTTACTGTCTCACTTGTCTCAGCGAAGTATTCTCTTCTCTCAGAATGTCCAAGAACAACGTATTTTACTCCAACGTCTGTGAGCATAGCCGGTGAGATCTCGCCTGTGTATGCACCTTTCTCCTCGAAGTACATGTTCTCAGCACCAACCTGAATATTGGAACCCTTTGCAGCTTCCATTACCGGAATGATATCAATAGCCGGTACGCAGAATACTACATCTACGTCATCGTTTGCTACCAGTGGTTTCAGAGTCTCAACAAGCTTTACAGCTTCGCTGGGAGTCATGTTCATTTTCCAGTTACCTGCTACAATTTTCTTTCTAGCCATTTTATTTTTCTCCTTAATATAAAAATACTAATCCATGTACTGGCGCAGCTGCTGTATGAATTCTTCCATTTTGACCCGGTCCACCACAATCTGGCTGTTGGAAAAAATGGCATATTTTGCGGAATTCAGATAAGCTTCCAGCTCCTCCAGAACTTCTTTTGCTTTTTCGTTTTTATTTGTCATCTGCTGCAACTACGCCCGGAAGGTCTTTTCCTTCGAGGAACTCAAGGGAAGCACCGCCGCCGGTAGAGATATGTGTCATCTTGTCACCGAATCCAAGCTGGTTTACAGCTGCAGCTGAATCACCGCCGCCGATGATGGTTGTAGCATCTGTCTCTGCCAGAGATTTTGCAACTGCAATAGTACCTTTTGCAAGGATCGGGTTTTCAAATACGCCCATCGGTCCGTTCCAAACAACAGTCTTTGCAGACTTCACAGCATCAGCGTAAAGTGCTGCTGTCTCAGTTCCGATATCAAGACCCATCATATCAGCCGGGATCGCATCAGATTTCACTACAGAAACTTCGATCTCAGCATCGATCGGTGACGGGAATTCTTTTGCGATGGTTGTGTCAACCGGAAGAAGGAGCTTCTTGCCGAGTTTTTCTGCTTTCTCCATCATTTCTTTGCAGTAGTCGATCTTTGTATCATCTACAAGAGAGGTACCTACTTCCAGTCCTTTTGCTTTCAGGAATGTGTAAGCCATACCACCGCCAATGATCAGTGTATCGCACTTCTCAAGAAGGTTGGAGATAACATTCAGCTTATCAGCTACCTTAGCACCGCCTAAGATCGCAACGAACGGACGCTCCGGATTATTTACTGCATTGCCAAGGAAATCAATTTCTTTCTGCATCAGGTAACCTACTGCGCAAGTATCTACGTACTCTGTCACACCAACGTTGGAGCAGTGTGCTCTGTGAGCTGTACCGAATGCATCATTTACGAATACATCGCAGAGGGAAGCCAGCTCTTTGCTGAATGCTTCGCCGTTCTTTGTCTCTTCTGCTCTGTAACGAGTATTCTGAAGAAGAACTACATCTCCGTCGTTCATAGCAGCTACTGCAGCTTTTGCATTTTCACCTACTACATTGTCATCAGCTGCAAATTTCACTTCCTGTCCAAGGAGCTCGGAAAGACGTACAGCTACCGGTGCAAGAGACAGTTCCGGCTTCGGCTCTCCCTTCGGTTTGCCAAGGTGTGAGCAAAGGATTACTTTTCCGCCGTCAGCGATCAGCTTTTTGATAGTCGGAAGAGCTGCTACAAGACGGTTTTCATCTGTGATCTTGCCTTCTTTGAGCGGTACGTTGAAATCGCAGCGAACCAAAACTTTTTTGCCTTTTACGTTGATATCATCAACAGATTTTTTGTTAAGCATTGGAATTCCTCCTGAATGAATATTGTGCCCGATCCATACATCTGGATCACACGCTCTATCTCGGCGCGGGCTTGTCATTAGATAAAAGAAAGGTCCGGTCCAATCAGACCGGACCTCTTCTAGGTCATGATAAGATGTACATGCAATGCATGTCCAAATAGCTATCGCCCAGTGTCAATTAAGCAAGCTCAGCGAAGTATTTGATTGTACGAACCATCTGGCTTACGTAAGAGTTCTCATTGTCGTACCAAGATACAACCTGTACCTGAGAAGTTCCGTTTCCAAGGTTAACTACCATTGTCTGTGTAGCATCGAACAGAGAACCAAATCTCATACCGATGATATCAGAAGAAACGATTTCATCTGTATTGTATCCGAAGGACTCTGTAGCTGCTGCCTTCATAGCTGCGTTGATACCATCAACTGTAGCTTCACCCTTAACAACTGCGTTCAGGATTGTTGTAGAACCTGTCGGGGTCGGAACACGCTGTGCAGCACCGATCAGTTTGCCGTTCAGTTCCGGAATAACAAGGCCGATTGCTTTTGCAGCACCTGTGGAGTTCGGAACGATATTAACAGCACCTGCACGAGATCTTCTCAGATCGCCTTTTCTCTGCGGTCCGTCAAGGATCATCTGGTCACCTGTATATGCGTGAATTGTGCACATGATACCAGACTCGATCGGCATATAGTCATTAAGAGCTTTAGCCATCGGAGCCAGGCAGTTTGTTGTACAGGAAGCTGCAGAAATAACTGTATCTTCTTTTGTCAGTGTTGTGTGGTTTACATTGTAAACGATTGTCGGAAGGTCGTTTCCAGCCGGAGCAGAGATAACAACTTTCTTAGCGCCTGCTTCAAGATGAGCAGATGCTTTAGCCTTAGATGTATAGAAACCTGTACACTCAAGAACAACATCTACACCGATCTCTCCCCACGGAAGCTCAGCAGCGTTTGCTTTTGCGTAGATCTTGATTTCTTTTCCATCAACTGTGATAGAATCCTCACCAGCTGTTACTGTATCAGCCAGAGCGTATTTACCCTGTGATGAATCATATTTTAACAAATGAGCTAACATTTTCGGGCTTGTAAGGTCGTTGATAGCAACAACTTCGTATCCCTCAGCACCGAACATCTGTCTGAATGCCAGACGACCAATACGTCCAAATCCATTGATTGCAACTTTTACTGCCATGATTACAATTCCTCCTAAATGTAATTTTAATAGGTAAATGTCGGATACTTTGTTAAAAAAGCCCCAACCTATTTGTTATTTTAACTAATTTATCCCAAAAGTTCAAGAGGGAATCTGCATTAGATGTAAAATTTTGTGGACTTTTTTAATCGCATTGGATATTATGATTCTATCATGTGCAAAATGCTGATTTTTTGTTGTTTTAGGAGGTATCATCTTAATGTCTGTTACGTACGACTACCATCTTCATTCACATTTTTCCGGGGACTGCGATGTCCCGCCCGATCAAATGATAGAAAAAGCCATATTCATCGGTATGAAAGGCCTGTGCTTTACGGAGCACCATGATCCCGACTACCCGGATTACGGCATTGATTTTCTGCTGGACTTTCGCCCATATTTTGAAAAAATGGAAGAATTGAAAAGCAGATATGGAAACCGCATCTGGATCGGAGCAGGGATGGAATTCGGC